>JAAZDN010000028.1 GCA_012512805.1 Erysipelothrix sp.
TATTATTTCACTGAAGCACTAGTTGAAGCATCAGTATCCGATACGGAAGCACTTGTTGTTGCATCAGCATCACCAACAAGTTTTTGTCCTGTTTGTTGAAGGTAGAAGTTTACCCATGGCATGAGATCAAGAATGTATTCATTGATTCCCATGTATTCTCCATCTTCATTTCGCATTGCTTGATAGTTATGAACTTTAAACATTCCATCTGGACTTGGAACTTTAACTTGAACAAGATCTTGAGCTCCAGAACGTAATGTTTGAATGACCCATTCAACACCATTTAGAGATTTTTCAGGGTGACACTCAGCGAGTGGATTTCCGACTTGTTCTGGGCGACGTCCTGCTAACATGTCTGCTTCTTCTTTTGTGTAGTTGTAGTACAAGAATTGGTTGTTATGATCAGCATACGTTAATTCTAAGGGCATTGATCTTAAGAAGTAATTCAATTGATCTACCGTTAAGACACCATGGTTTAATTTAACGTAGTCACTACCATCTGCTGCCTGAGTTTTCGCTGCAGCTTCTTCAACCCAATTATCTGAGTACATATCAACACCTTCGATTGTGGTATCAATCGTGCCTTTTGCATATAAGTCTTCACTTGGATATTGTGGTTTATCTTCAAGGACAGATACTACGGATATAAATTTCATAAACTTTGTAAGAATACCACTTAGGAATTCTACTGTACGTTGTTCAATAAGTTGTCCATCTTCATCAAAGGCAGCTTTTGCATTACCGAGTAAGAATTCATTTCCGGGCATTACAATCGCGTTAACTCCTGGTGCATCTAGGATTTGACGAAGGTGGAGTTGAGCGCGTGATGAGCCTTGTGTAAAGTATGAGGCCCCAATAACCATAACGGGTTTGTTCTCAAAGGGATGGAGGTTAAATGATAACCATTCAAGGACACTTTTCAGTGCTGCGGGAATGGTGTGGTTATGTTCTGCGGTAGAAATAATGACTCCATCTGCTTGAAGTATTCGTTTATTAAAATCAGATAATAGCGGTTCATTTGAAATATCCTGACTCTGATTAAAGAGGGGAATATTGTCAATTTCAATAATATCTAATTCAAACTTACTTCCAAAATTACGTTTAATGTATTGTAAGAGTAAACGGTTGTATGATAATTCGGCATTTGATCCGACGATTCCTACGATTTTCATTATATTACCTCATCTTCCCAAGAGTAGTTTCTGACTTTAATTAAGTTTTCTTCGTGCATGACTATAAGTTCTTTGTTAATATCCATAAAGATTAAAAATTCTTTAAAGATACTTTCAAGTTCATTGACCTTATCCTGATCTTTTAATGTCCCATCTTCATCAAATGCTTGAAGTGAATGACTGAGTAGAAATTCACTGCTTGGCATAATGCGTGCCTTTAGTTCAGGTGCATTTAAGACCTGACGTAAATGAGATAGAGCACGTGATGAACCTAATGTACCATAGGATGCACCAGTAATCATGACAGGCTTATCAACAAATGGATAGTTAAAGTATGATAACCAACTTAAGGCATTTAAAAGCGATGCGGTAACGGAGTGATCATATTCAGGTGTTGAAATAATAACACCATCACTTGCTTCAATCTTATCGGCTAAGTTTTGTACAACAGCTGGTAATGTTTTATCACTCGGCTTATTAAAGAGGGGTAGATCAATAATTTCTGCGAGTTCAATATGTGCGTCTTGATTAAAGTGATTCTTAATAAAGACCAATAAATCACGATTTGTTGAGTGGGTTGAGTTTGTACCCACAAGGGCAATTATTTTTTTCATATACTTCTTTCTTTTAAAGATAACACCGTCGTCCCATCTTTTCGTACAATATATACTTCAATATGGTCAATATTTGAAACCATACTGAGTATCTCATTACTATTAAAACCAAAGAGTCGTGTCGTCCAGATTTCACAGTCAATTGAATGTTTGGAAATGA
>JAAZDN010000029.1 GCA_012512805.1 Erysipelothrix sp.
ACACAACAACCTTTAGGTGGTAAAGCACAAAATGGTGGACAAAGATTTGGTGAGATGGAGGTTTGGGCACTCTATGCTTATGGAGCCGCACATACACTTCAAGAAATCTTAACAATCAAGTCTGATGATGTTAACGGTCGTACGAAGACTTACGCAGCAATTCAAAATGGTACGGATATTCCAGAACCTGGAATTCCAGAATCATTCCGCGTATTGAAACATGAATTACAAGCTCTTGCGCTTGACGTCAAATTCTTAGACGACAGCCGTACAGAAATAACAGAAAGCCTCGTCGACGGTGATGAAGAATATAAATCAGCACCGCGTCGTGAGGATCTTGAAGATTTAGGGACTAATAATCCTGTTGAAGCAATATAAGGAGGTGTGTCTATATGAGTATAAATAATTTTGACGCAATCCAGTTGGCACTAGCCTCACCAGAGCGCATTCTTGAATGGAGCCATGGTGAAGTTAAGAAACCGGAAACAATCAACTATCGTTCTCAGAAACCTGAGCGCGATGGTCTGTTTTGTGAGAAGATTTTTGGGCCAACCAAGGATTGGGAATGCTATTGCGGTAAGTATAAAAAAGTGCGCTACCGTGGTGTAATCTGTGACCGTTGTGGTGTAGAGGTTACAAAATCAGCTGTTCGTCGTGAACGTATGGGTCACATTGAATTAGCTGCACCTGTTGCACATATTTGGTACTTGCGTGGAATTCCATCACGTATGAGTTTACTTCTCAATATCACACCGAAGGTATTGGAAGAAGTTGTATACTTTGTGAAGTGGGTTATTACTGATCCAAAAGAAACAAACTTACAATACAAACAAATTATTGATGATCGCGAATATCGTGATTACATGAATGAATATGGTTACAATGGTTTTGTTGCTCAAGCCGGTGCTGAAGCTATCAAGACTTTACTTGAGGGCGTTGATCTTGCTGCAGAGCAAACAGACGTTCTAGAACAATTGGAAACGGCTAAAGGGGATAAACGTAAGAAGTTAATTCGTCGTTTAGAAACTGTTGAAGCGTTCATTAACTCCGACAACAAACCGGAGTGGATGGTACTGACGCAATTGCCAGTTATTCCACCTGATTTACGACCTATGCTCCAACTCGACGGTGGTCGTTTTGCAGCATCAGATTCAAACGACCTTTATCGTCGTGTAATTACACGTAATAACCGTTTAAAACGACTTTTAGACATGGGTACGCCTGCTGTTATCGTTCAAAACGAAAAACGTATGTTACAAGAATCTGTGGATGCTTTAATTGATAACGGTCGTCGTTCGAAACCTGTTACAGGTGCCGGTGGTCGTCCATTAAAATCACTATCACACAGTCTTAAAGGGAAACAAGGACGTTTCCGTGCTAACTTGCTCGGTAAGCGTGTTGACTTCTCAGGTCGTTCCGTTATTGCGGTTGGACCGGACTTAAAAATGTATGAGTGTGGAATTCCTCGCGAGATGGCAATTCAACTCTTCAAACCATTTGTTGTTAATGAAATGAAAGTACGTGGTATTAGTAATAACGCTAAAGCAGCTGAAAAACTAATCGAACGTCAAGACCCACGTGTTTGGGATGTTGTGGAAGATGTTATTCAACATCACCCCGTACTTCTTAACCGTGCGCCTACACTTCACCGTCTTGGGATTCAAGCCTTTAAACCGAAGATGATTGAAGGACGTGCAATTCGTCTTCACCCTCTTGTAACGCCTGCGTTTAACGCGGACTTTGATGGTGACCAAATGGCGGTTCACGTTCCATTGAGTGAAATGGCACAAGCAGAAGCTGAACTCTTAATGCTCGGATCAAGAAATATTCTTGGACCGAAAGATGGTAAGCCTATTGTTACACCGTCACAAGATATGGTTTTAGGAAACTTCTACCTAAACATGGAAGAATCTCCTGAAGAATTTGCTGAAAAAGCCGATGCATGTGATGCTCGTGGTGATATCCATGAGGGTGCTAAATGGCGTCTCTTTGGTGAAAACCAAGGTAAGGCCTTTAGAAACATTCATGAAGCGCGTATGGCGTATGAGAATCACTTGATTCACTTACATACACGTATTGTGGTTCGTGCTTCCTCACTTGGAAAATCAAACTTCTCAGCAAAACAAAATGGACTCTACTTAATTACAACACTTGGAAAATTAATCTTTAATGAAATGTTCCCAAGTGACTTCCCTTATTTAAATGAGGTAAGTGCTGATAACTTTAAGGGAACTCCAGATAAGTTCTTTGTTCAAATGGGAGCCGATGTGAAGCAAGTCATTAAAGACATGCCTTTAAACAACGACTTCAAGAAGAAAGACCTTGAAGTAATTATCAAGGAAATCTTTGATCGTTACTCAATCGATAAAACATCTGAAATCTTAGATAGTATTAAAGACCTTGGTTTTGAATATTCAACCATCGCTGGGATGACGGTCGCATTAAGTGACATCAACGTTGCCCCTAATAAAGAGCGCTATGTTGAAGAAGGAAAAATCAAAGCAGCTAAATTAATGACCCAACGTCAACGTGGGCTTCTAACTCCTCAAGAGTGGGAAGGTAAATTAATGCAGTTGTGGGATGGTGTTAAAAACGTCGTTGGTTCCGAGTTAATGGAAAACCTTCCTCGTAAAAACCCAATCAACATGATGGCTGTATCCGGAGCGCGTGGTAACGTATCGAACTTTACTCAGCTTGCAGGTATGCGTGGATTGATGGGGAAACCTACTCAGTCTAAATCGAAAAAAGGCTATCAATCATCAATCATTGAAGTTCCAATCTACTCATCTTTCCGTGAAGGATTGAATGTGTCTGAGTTCTTCGTTTCAACCCATGGTGTGCGTAAGGGACTTACCGATACGGCTCTTAAAACAGCTGAGTCTGGTTACCTAACCCGTCGTTTGGTTGACGTTGCTCAAGACGTTACGATTGTAGAAGAAGACTGCTTCAGTGACAATGGTTACCTCGTTGAGGAAATTGTTGACCGTAAGTCTAACACTGTACTTGAAGATCTTCATGATCGTCTTGTCGGTCGTTATATCAAAGAAACAATTGTTGATCCAAAAACTAAAGAAGTTAT
>JAAZDN010000030.1 GCA_012512805.1 Erysipelothrix sp.
ACTTGAAGGTGTACCTGCAATGAGTAAAGATAAGATTAATGAGCTGTATGCTTACTTACAAAGTAAGTTAGATATTTATCAAAACATTTAGACTATTCTCAATTGAGAATAGTTTTTTTTATTTTGTACAATAATTTAGGGAAACTTCAAATTGACAAGAATTATATACTAGGAGGTAATAATGAACTGTCCCCTATGTCAAAATACAGATAAGCGATCCTTTATAATGGTGAATGATGAACTGCGGTGTCGGCGCTGTATTACGTATCAAATGGGTATCTTAGAGAAAACACCGTTCTCTTATGCGGAAGATAGTGATCCGGAGTATACACTTCCTTTTGAACTATCAGAGGCTCAAAAGAAACTCGCAAGCGATGTTGCGTTTTATGTTGAAGCTAAGCAGGATGTCCTTGTCTATGCAGCCTGTGGTGCAGGAAAGACTGAAATTATCTTGGATTTAATTCAAGCAACCATTACAAAAGGGAAGACGATTTGTATTGCGATTCCACGCCGACAAGTTGTCTTAGAGTTGAGTGAGCGTTTGTCGAACTATTTTCAAAAACTCAAAGTCATACCTGTATGTGAAGGCTACACGAGTGATATTTCAGGTGATCTTATTGTATGTACTACCCATCAACTTTTTCGCTTTGAAAAAATGTTTGATGTCATCATCTTAGATGAGCCGGATGCCTTTCCCTATGTGAACAATGAACTTTTACAAAGTTTTATGAAGCGGGCCTCACGTGGCAATATTGTCTATTTAACAGCGACACCTGATGAATCAATGCTTGCCTTAAAGACAGTAACACTGTTCAAACGATTTCATGGTCATCCCTTACTCGTTCCAACATGCATCATTCATTTTAGTTGGATATTGATCTATCGACTTTATCACATTATAAAACGGCATGATCACCTCTTAATCTTTGTTCCAACAATCCATCTAGCAAAACGTTTAAGTAAGGTATTTCGTATTCCTTGTATCCACTCGCAAACGGACAATAAGCAGGAACTCCTTGATGCCTTTCGAAAACATGAGCATAGAGCCTTGTTCACAACAACGATTTTAGAGCGCGGTGTAACCTTTGAAGGGGTCAATATTTGTGTCCTTTTCGCAAATGATCCACTCTTTAGTAAGGCCTCACTCATTCAAATTGCAGGCCGTGTTGGTCGCTCGTCAAAGCATCCATATGGTTATGGTTATTTTCTAAGCACTAAGGTTTCAAAAAAGGTGGATGCATGTCTCGATATATTGAACATGATGAATGCCTGATTTGTTTTAAGAGTGTACTTAGGGGAATAAGTTTAATGCGTATTCTAAACAATGATCAATTATGTTATGCATGTCGTCAACATTTAAAACTAAAGTTAAAATCGCAACTGTTTCATGGTGTTAAACTGTATACCTTATACGAGTATGATAAAGACAGTTCACAATATCTCGTTCGGTTTAAAGATTATGGAGATACAGCCTTAGCCCCAATTTTTCTCTCACCCATAAAAATACTACTAAAGATTCTCTTTAGAAAGGATACGCTTGTCTTTGTTCCATCTAGTAAACAGATGTTAGAGTATCGGGGGTTTCATCACTTAGAATTAATGGTCGAAGGATTAAACATGAATGTTGAACATGATTTAGAAAAGACAAACGAGATACAACGCTTTAGTAAAAGTAGGACGGTTCATTTTAAGCGGGTAACAAGTAAAAAGTACAAAAACGTCATTCTCTTTGATGATGTTATTACCTCAGGAAATTCATTGCATGCTGCAGTAAAACTTTTAAAGCCAGCATGCGAAAGATTGATCATTGTTTGTTTATTTAATAATTACAAGGGAGGTGAATAAAATGCATGGTGAAGTAAAATGGTTTGATGAAGAAAAAGGTTTTGGATTTATATGTCAAGAAGATGGGAGTGATGTCTTTGTTCATTACTCACATATTCTCCAAGAAGGTTATAAATGTTTACAAGCTGGAGAGAAGGTTAGTTTTGATGTTGTGTTAGAAGAAAAAGGTCCACAAGCACGAAATGTTGTTGTAAAAACAACGTAGAGTATTCATATACATAAAGCGCTTTCTTATTTTCCAAATAGTCATTTGCTTTTTGGAAAACTTGTTATATAATGAGACTAACGTATATAGGCGTGGAAAGGGTAGGAAAGTAAATATGGTTGGTAAAGTTAAGCGATTTAATCAAACAAAGGGATTTGGATTTATTGAAACTGAAGACAATGGGGACGTATTTTTTCACTTCTCACAATTAGTCATGGAAGGCTTCAAAACAATCGAAGAAGGTGCTGAAGTTGAATTCGAATTAGTTGAAGGCGACCGCGGTCTTCAAGCACACGATATTGTTAAACTATAGTCTATGCATTAAATCTTAAAAGGTGGCAACACCTTTTTTATTTGGAATGGTACATTAAAAACTTTGCTTATGGTATAATTTTATGAGATGTAGATGGAGGTTATTATGAGCTTTATAAAAAAGATGATTAATAATATGTTTTCTTATGAGAATAAACGATTGGATGAAATTAATAAAATAGTAGAAACGATTTTAAGTTATGATGAAACAATGAAGGCTTTATCGGATGAACAATTAAAAGCGAAGACTGAAGAATTTAAAAAACGTCTTCAAAATGATGAAACCTTAGAAGATATTTTACCTGAAGCCTATGCGGTTGTTCGTGAGGCAGCGGACCGTGTTATTGGTGAAAAACCATACCCTGTACAGTTAGTCGGTGGAATTGTTTTAAATGATGGCGATATTGCGGAAATGAAGACGGGTGAAGGGAAGACCTTAACGTCTGTACTGCCTGTATATTTAAATGCCTTAAGTGGTAAGGGGGCCCACGTCATTACTGTTAATGAGTACTTAGCAAAACGTGATGCCGAGTGGATGGGTCAAATCCATACCTTCTTAGGATTGACTGTTGCTTATAACTATCGTGGTTTAACAAATGATCAAAAGCGTGAAGCGTACGCAGCTGATATTACGTATACAACAAACTCTGAATTAGGCTTTGATTACTTACGTGATAATATGGTCACAGAAGTTGAAAACCGCGTTATGCGTGGATTAAACTTTGCCCTTGTTGATGAGGTAGACTCTATTTTAATTGATGAGTCACGAACACCTTTAATCATTTCTGGAGGATCACGTCAAACTGCGAATCTCTATACGCAGGCAGATACCTTTGCGAAACGCTTAAAAAATAATGAAGATTTTGATATTGATTTAAAAAGTAAGACGGTTCAATTAAATGAACAAGGAATCAGTAAGGCAGAAGCCTTCTTTAAACTTGAAAATCTTTATAGCGCAGATCATACAAACACTGTCCACCATATTAATATGGCACTCAAGGCAAACTTTACAATGAGTAATGTGGTTGAGTATGTCGTAAATAATGATGAGATTGTTATTGTCGATCTATTTACCGGAAGAATGATGGAAGGCCGTGCCTTTTCTGTAGGACTTCATCAAGCCTTAGAAGCAAAAGAAAAAGTTACGATCAAAGAAGAAACATCAACCCTAGCTACAATTACATATCAGAACTTCTTTAGACTTTATGATAAGTTATCAGGAATGACGGGAACGGCGAAAACAGAAGAAGAAGAGTTCTTATCAATTTATAATATGCGTGTTTTAGAAATTCCAACGAATGTTCCAATTGCACGTCAAGACTTACCAGACTTAGTCTATGGTAGTCAAAAGGCTAAGTTTACGGCGCTGATTGACCGTATTGAAGAAATTAATAAAACAGGACAGCCAATTCTTGTGGGGACGATTTCAGTAGAAACAAGTGAGTTTGTTGCGAAGATGTTAAAACAACGTCGTATTCGCCACCAAGTCCTAAACGCGAAGTTCCATGAGAAGGAAGCAGATATTATTCAACGTGCCGGCTTTAAAGGCTCTGTTACAATCGCTACAAACATGGCAGGACGTGGTACTGATATTAAGATTAATGATGAAGTGAATGCTCTTGGAGGACTTGCGGTCTTAGGGAGTGAGCGTCATGAATCACGTCGTATTGATAATCAGTTACGTGGACGTTCTGGTCGTCAAGGGGATAATGGGATGTCACAATTCTTTGTCTCAATGGAAGATGAATTGATGGTACGCTTTGGTAGTGATCGTTTTAAAGGGATTACCGCTGAACTTGGGGATACACCGATTGAATCTAAGGTCTTTACGAGTGCCATTGGTACAGCCCAAAAACGAGTTGAGGGTGTGAACTTCGATGTTCGTAAATCATTACTTGAATATGATGATGTCTTAGCACAACAACGGGCAACGATTTATGAGCAACGTGATTATATTTTAGAAAATGATGACATTCATAAGATTGTTCAAGAAATGTTTGAAAAGACAATTAATGATGTTGTTCTATCTAATGTATCCGTTGAAACAAATGCCTTGGATTATGCTGGTGTTGTTTCAAGTTTAGACTTGCTTGGCTTTGATGGTATTGTTCAAGTGAGTGCCATTGAAGGTAAGGATGTCGCAACGATTATTGAACAAGTCTTTAATACAGCGTGGAAGTTCTATGAACGTAAAACTAAACCTGTTAAAAATCAAGTTGCGAAAGTTGAAAAGAATGTCGTCTTACGTATTATTGATCGTCAGTGGATTGATCATATTGATACGATGAGTCATTTGCGTGAAGGGATTCATCTTCGCTCATATGCACAAGGTAATCCACTACAACAGTATGTTGAAGAAGGATTTAATCTCTTTGAACAGATGATGAAAAATATTGCACAAGAAGCCACACCGTGGTGTATGCGTGTAGAAGTGAAGGAACGATAAAATGCAATTACATGAAATTAAGAAAAATGTAGAAAGTTTAGACAATAAGTTTGATGCGCTAGTAGGTTCGCTTTGACTTACCACAGCGACATGAAACGATTGAACGTTTAAATGCAGAAACATTAGCAGACGGGTTTTGGTCAAATCAAAGAGCGGCTCAGGTTGTCATTAATGAGTTGAATGTGAATCGCACACTTGTAAATGAATATGAAGCGATTAAAGATGCATTAGTATCCATTAACGAAACGTATGAGATGATCCGTTTGGAGAGTGATGAAGACTTACTTGCCTTATATGAAGAAGAGTATTTAAGTTTGGCTACTATTTTTGAAGCCTTTGAAATAAAGGTTCTGCTCAGTGATAAGTATGATAATAATAATGCGATTATTGAAATACATCCTGGAGCAGGTGGAACAGAAAGTCATGATTTTGCAGCCATGCTCTATCGGATGTATACCCGCTACATTGAACGTAAGGATTTCAAAATTGAAGTGATGGATTATCTTGCAGGTGAAGAAGCTGGTATTAAGTCTGTTGTCTTTAAGGTCAGTGGTCCACTCGCCTATGGTTATTTTAAAAGTGAGAAGGGTGTCCATCGTTTGGTCCGTATTTCTCCATTTGATGGATCGGGACGTCGTCATACATCGTTTGCTGCGGTCTCAGTAACACCAGAGATTTCGAACGTTGAACTTGAAATTCCAGATTCTGATATTATTATGGAAACACACCGGGCTACAGGAGCTGGTGGACAGCACATTAATAAAACAGACAGTGCGGTAAGACTGATTCATAAACCTACCGGTATTACAGCAGGATCACAGAGTGGACGATCACAACATGCTAATCGTGATGAGGCAATGGCCTTATTAAAGGCTCGTGTCCTCTTAATGATGGAGGAAGCACATATTGCTGAGTTGGATAAGATTACCGGTGTGAAATCTGCGATTGAATGGGGATCACAAATACGCTCTTATGTCTTGCATCCCTATACCTTAGTAAAGGATACACGAACAAACTATGAAGAGGGTAATGCTGAGAAGGTGCTTGATGGTGAACTTGATAATTTCATTTATCGATATTTAAGTATGGGGGAAAAGTAATTGGCAAAGTATTTAAAAATTAGCTCAAAAGACATCGTAATGATTGTCCTTGGAAATTTACTTCTGGCTTTTTCTGTCAGCTACTTTATCTTACCCTATGATATTTTAACCGGTGGAATCTTTGGGGTTTCGATTGCTTTAAAACCACTCTTACCCCATGTTGAGACAACATATATTGCCTATGGGCTTATTGTTTCAACCTTCTTACTTGGAGCGTATTACTTAGGGCGTGGATTTATTGCGAAGACCTTACTCAGTTCAATTATCTATCCGCTCTTTATT
This sequence comes from Erysipelothrix sp., assembly GCA_012512805.1. Lineage (GTDB taxonomy): Bacteria > Bacillota_I > Bacilli_A > Erysipelotrichales > Erysipelotrichaceae > JAAZDN01. The sequence continues at coordinate 6,191 of JAAZDN010000030.1, forward strand.
GAGATGTTTAAATACATTCCGTATCATATTGAGACGGAACCAATTTTGGCTTCACTCTATGCCGGGCTTTTAACGGGTGTAGGAGTTGGTATTGTCTTTCGATCAAAGGGAAGTACGGGAGGAATGGATGTCTTTCCTCTAATCTTTAAAGAGAAGTTTAATCTCGCCCCATCAACTGGTATTATGATTATCGATGGAATTACCGTCTTACTCGGTTTAACAACACTGGGTACAGAGCATGTTCTTATTGGTTTGATTTCTGTCTTTGCTTCATCGTATACGGTTGGTAAGATCGTGATGCTTGGAAGTGATAGTGCGAAGTGTGTCTACATTATTTCAAGTGAGATTGATGAAATCAATACAGTCATTCATGATAAGTTAAGTCGGGGTACAACCTTAATTAAAACACAAGGAGGATTCAGTCATGAAGAGCGAGACATGCTTATGTGTGTCTTAACCGTTGAACAGTATCCGATCCTTAAAAGTATTGTTGAAACGATTGATAACAACGCCTTTCTAATTGTAACCGATTCCCATGAAGTACTTGGTGAAGGCTTTAGTTATGGGCATCGTGTTTAGATAAAATAAAATTAAATAAAGCGTGTTAAAGGCTTGCGTACAGCAAGCTTTTTATGTTATAATATTCAAGCGTCGCAAAGAAGCGTGAGGTTACCGATACACCGGAGTCCGTTGTCATGACTGGTGGGATATAGGAGAATTTACGTGGAGCGTTAAAACACCTTAGAGTGATACGCAATGAAGGAGGATTTCATGGCAAGAAATAATGTTAAGATTCGTCTAAAAGCTTATGAACATAGAACGCTAGATATTGCAGCAGCTAAAATTGTTCAAACAGCTAATGAGCACGGAGCTAAAAAAGTTGTAGGACCAGTGCCGCTGCCTACTGAAAAAGAAGTTGTGACTATATTACGTTCAGTACACGTTAATAAAGATTCACGCGAGCAATTCGAACAGAGAACACATAAAAGATTAATTGAAATTGTCGGACCTAACGCATCAACAATTGATGCACTTAGTAGATTAGATTTACCAAGTGGTGTTGACATCGAAATTAAACTTTAGTGGTGATGGAGGATAAATCATGAAAGGTATTTTAGGTAAGAAACTAGGCATGACTCAAGTGTTCACCACTGATGGTAAGTTAGTTGCAGTTACTGTAATTGGCGCAACACCAAATGTTGTTATGCAAAAGAAAACAATTGAAACAGATGGTTATGAAGCTGTTCAATTAGGATTTGAAGATATTAAAGAACAACGAGCTACAAAAGCGATTAAAGGTCACAGTGCGAAAGCAGATGCAGGACCAAAACGTCACTACAGAGAAGTTCGTGGTAATGGAATGTCTGAATTTGAAATCGGAACTGAAATTAAAGTTGACTTATTTGCAGCAGGAGATGTTGTAGACGTTTCAGGAATTTCAAAAGGTAAAGGTTACACAGGAACAATTAAGAGTAATAACCAAGCGTTAGGACCTAAATCTCACGGTTCACGTTTCCACCGTAGTGCAGGATCAATCGCAACAGGTGGTACAGTTGGACGTGTTGCTAAAGGAACTAAAATGGCTGGACGTTATGGTGGATACACTACAACAAACAGAAACTTAGAAATTATCGACATTGATACTGATAATAACTTAATTTTAGTTAAAGGTAACGTTCCAGGACCAAAACGTGGATTAGTCTTTGTTAAAACTACTACAAAAGCTAAAAAGCATGTCGAACCAGCACAATTAGTTGATTATACAACTGAAGAAGCTGTAGCAGAAAAGGAGTAATCAGATGTCAAAATTAAATATGTTCAACCTTGCAGGTAAACAAGTAGGCGATTTTGAAGTATCCGATGCGGTATTTGGGATCGAGCCAAATAAACAAGTGTTACACGACGCAGTTGTTATGCAACAAGCTTCACTTCGTCAAGGAACTCACAAAGTAAAAAACCGTAGCGAAGTTCGCGGTGGTGGGAAAAAACCTTGGAGACAAAAAGGAACAGGTCGTGCACGTCAAGGATCAAACAGATCTCCACAATGGCGTGGTGGTGGAGTTGTCTTCGGACCAACACCAAGAAGTTATAAATATAACTTAAATCGTAAAGTTAGAAGACTAGCAGTTCGTTCAGCTCTTTCTGACAAAGTATTAAACAATAAAGCAATTATCTTAGAAGACTTTGTTATGGATAACATTAGAACTCAAGATTTCGTTAAGAGTATGGAAGCATTAGAGTTAAGCAACAGAACATTATTTGTTATTAGCGCTGAAGAAAACTTTGAAAAAGCATACTTATCAATGAGAAACATTCCTAGAGTTAATATCCTATCAGTTGAAGGTTTAAATGTATTCGACATCTTAAACGCAGAAACATTAGTTATGACACAAGAAGCTGCTAAGTTAGCTGGGGAGGTCTTACTATAATGAGTAGAGCTAAAGATATAATTATTCGACCAATAATTACTGAAAAATCAATGCATTTAACAGATAACAACAATACAGTAACATTCGTTGTTGCGAAAGATGCAAACAAAACTGAAGTTAAATTAGCGGTACAAGAACTTTTCAAAGTAAAAGTTGACCGTGTTAACGTCATTAACGTACGTGCTAAACAAGCGCGTATGGGCCAATACGTTGGTAAAAAAGCGAGCTACAAAAAAGCAATTATCAAATTAGCTGAAGGTAGTTCAATCGACATCTTCGAAGAGAAGTAAAACCTTACGGAAGATCGCGCTATTTCCGTCAAATGCGCATGAAGGAGTAATTAATGGCTATTAAAAAGTATAAACCAACCACTCCAGGCCGTCGTTCAATGACTGCATTAGTCAGAGAAGATATTACGACGAACAAACCTGAAAGAAGTCTTGTTGAATCATTAAACAAGAAGGGTGGACGTAATAATACAGGTAGAATCACTACTCGCCATCAAGGTGGGGGAGCGAAACGTCAATACCGTATTATTGATTTCAAACGTGATAAAGATGATATCCCAGCACGTGTTTCAACAATTGAATACGATCCAAACAGAAGTGCACATATTGCTTTAGTTGTCTATGCAGACGGTACTAAAAAATATATTATCGCACCTAAGGGATTAAAAGTAGGAATGGAAATTATTTCTGGTAAAGATGCAGACATTAAAGTTGGTAACGCAAAACAATTAGTGGACATCCCAGAAGGTACAACTGTTCATAACATCGAATTAAAACCAGGTAAGGGCGGTCAAATGGCTCGTTCAGCTGGTACAAGTGCTCAAATTGTTGCCTTTGAAGGTAAATATGTAACACTAAGACTTGCAAGTGGTGAAGTTCGTAAAGTGTTAGGTACATGCCGTGCAACAATCGGACAAGTTGGTAACGAAGATCACTCTTTAGTTACAATTGGTAAAGCAGGACGTTCACGTCACATGGGTAAACGCCCAGCGGTTCGTGGATCTGCAATGAACCCTATTGATCATCCACACGGTGGTGGTGAAGGACGTACCGGAATCGGACGTGTTGCACCAATGACACCTTGGGGTAAAAAAGCACTTGGTGTTAAAACACGTAAGAGTAAACATTCTGACAACTTAATTGTTAGAGATAGACGTAAGAAAAAATAACGAGAGGTAGGAAACTAAAATGAGTCGTAGTCTAAAAAAAGGACCATTCGTCGATGAGCATTTAATGAAAAAAGTTGAAGCTCAAAAGGATGGCAAAAAATCAGTAATTAAAACTTGGTCAAGACGTTCAACAATTTTCCCACAATTCGTTGAACATACATTCGCGGTATATAATGGTAAAGAACATGTTCCTGTATACGTAACTGAAGACATGGTTGGACACAAATTAGGTGAGTTTGTCCCAACTAGAAACTACAGAGGACACGGCGGAGGAGACAAGTCAAGTGGACGTTAAATCAACAGCAAAAACAATGAGAATTGCGCCTAGAAAAGTTCGTTTAGTACTTGATCTAGTACGCGGAAAAGATGTAGAAATTGCCGGAGCAATTTTACAACATACACCAAATTATGGTGCGGAATTAACAGCTAAAGTATTAAAATCAGCTGTTGCGAACGCAGTCAACAATCACCAATTAGATGAATCTAAATTATATATTAAAGAATGTTATGCTAACGAAGGTGTAACAATCAAACGTTTCAGACCAAGAGCTAAAGGTTCAGCAGCTCCAATTATGAAACGCACAAGCCACATCACAGTTGTTGTGGCAGAAAGATAGGAGGAACGAGTAAATATGGGTCAAAAAGTACATCCAATCGGCTTACGTGTCGGAATCATTAGAGACTGGGAATCACGTTGGTATGCTGATAAAGAATTCGGTGATTTATTAATTGAAGACGTAAAAATTCGTGAATACCTATTTAAATCATTACATGAAGCATTTGTCTCAAGAGTTGAAATCGAAAGATCAAAAAACAAAGTAGAAGTTATCATTAGATCTGCTCGTCCAGGAGTTATCATCGGACAAAGTGGAGAAAACATCGAAAACGTTAAAAAAGAAATCGAAAAATTAACTGATGGAAAACAAGTTTATGTTAAAGTTGTTGAAATCGGAAATCCTGATTTAGATGCAACATTAGTTGCTCGTAGTATTGCTGAACAATTAGAACAAAGAGCTTCATTCCGTGTTGCCCAAAAACGTGCAATCCAAAGAGTTATGCGCGCTGGAGCAAAAGGAATTAAAACTCAAGTTTCTGGTCGTTTAGGTGGAGCAGATATGGCTCGTTCTGAAGGATATTCAGAAGGAATCGTACCGCTACATACATTAAGATCAGACATTGATTACAAACATTATGAAGCAGATACTCAATACGGAAAAATTGGTGTTAAAGTTTGGATTTGTCGTGGAGAAGTTTTACCAGGTCAAATGGTAACTGAACCAGAAGCGCCTAAAGCAAACCGTAGAGATAACAACAGAAGACGTCGTCCACAACAAAACCGTAGACCACGTCCTGAAGTAACGACAGAAAGTAGTACTAAGGAGGAGAAATAATTATGTTAATGCCAAAAAGAACTAAATATAGACGTCCTCATTTAGTAAAACATGAAGGAAAAGCGACAAAAGGTCGTAACGTTGACTTTGGTGAGTTCGGAATTGTCGCTCAAACTGGTGGATACATTAGTAACCGTCAAATTGAAGCGGCTCGTATTGCGATTACACGTTCTATGAAACGTGGGGGTAAAGTTTGGATCAGAATCTTCCCTCAATTAGCAATTACTAAAAAACCATTAGAAGTGAGAATGGGTTCTGGTAAGGGAGCACCTGAAGGATGGGTTGCTGTTGTAAAAGCCGGAACAGTTATGTTTGAAGTTGCAGGCGTCAGTGAAAAAGTGGCTAAAGAAGCACTAAGACTTGGTGGAAGTAAACTTGCAGTAAGAACAAAAGTTGTTCGTAAGGGTGAGGTAAAGTAAAATGTTAGACATTAAAGAAATTAGAGACTTAAGTACAGAAGACTTAAATCTAGAGGTTGAAAACCTTAAAGAAGAATTGTTTAATTTACGTTTCCAACATGCTGTTGGTCAGTTAGATAATACTGCTCGCCTGAGAAGTGTAAAGAAAACTATTGCTAAAATCTTAACTGTGATCAATGAAAGATCACAGGCTTAATTGAAGTAGGAGGATAATATGGAAAGAGAAAATAACCGTAAAGTTTACCGTGGAAAAGTCGTATCGGATAAAGGTGATAAGACGATTGTGGTAGAAATCGCTACTTCAAAACGTCATAAATTATATGGTAAACGTGTTAAAAATACTACAAAACTTGCTGCTCATGATGAAAATAATGAAGCAAAAGTTAATGATATTGTAGAAGTAATGGAAACACGTCCATTATCAAAAACTAAGAGATTTAGACTTACAAAAGTAGTCGAAGTCGCTGAAATTGTATAGGAGGAATAAAGTATGATTCAAAATGAAACCAGATTACGCGTTGCTGATAACTCAGGAGCACGTGAAGTACTAGTTATACGTGGTTTAGGTGGAAGTCATCGTCGTTCTTCAACTATCGGTGACATCGTTGTATGTGCTGTAAAATCTGCTACACCTGGTGGAAACGTTAAAAAAGGTGCTGTAGTAAAAGCAGTTATTGTAAGAACTAAAAAAGGAATTAGAAGAGAAAACGGATCATTCATCAAATTTGATGATAACGCAGTTGTAATTCTAAATGATGATAAAACTTCGCCAAAAGGAACACGTATTTTCGGACCTGTTGCACGTGAAGTACGTGAAAAAGGCTTTATTAAAATCGTGTCATTGGCACCAGAAGTTCTGTAGGAGGATAATATGAGATTAAAAACAGGTGATACAGTTCAAGTCATTACGGGTTCTCGTAAAGATAAAGGAACTGTCGCAGAAATTATCAAAGTTATCCCTCACAAAAATCAAGTAGTCGTTGAGGGTGTCAACTTAAAGAAAAAACATCTTAAACCATCACAAGTTAATCCAGAAGGTGGAATTATCGAAAAAGAGATGCCAGTAGATGTCTCTAACGTTATGGCTTATGATAAAAAGACTAAATCAGTCAGTCGTTTAGGTGTTGAAGTTAAAGATGGGAAAAAAGTTCGTATCTTTAAGAAAACTGGAAAAGAATATTAGGAGGTATACTATATGAATAGATTAAAAGCTAAATATAATGAAGAAATTATTCCTGCTTTAGTTAAAGAATTTAACTATAGTTCAGTGATGCAAGCTCCTAAGATCGATAAAATTGTTGTTAATATGGGTGTTGGTGATGCTATTGATAGTCCGAAAGTACTTGACGATGCTGTTGCTGAATTAGCTCTTATTACTGGACAAAAACCAGTCATAACAAAAGCTAAAAAATCAGTTGCGAACTTCAAATTACGTGAAGGGATGCCAATTGGTTGTAAAGTTACATTACGTGGAGACAAAATGTATGACTTCTTAGATAAGTTAGTTAACATTTCATTACCTCGTGTTCGTGACTTTAGAGGAGTAAGTGCAGACGCTTTCGATGGTCGTGGTAACTATACATTAGGGGTTAAAGAACAATTAATCTTCCCTGAAATTAGTTTCGATGATGTTAAGAAAACGCGTGGAATGGATGTTGTTATTGTTACAACAGCTAAAACAAATGAAGAAGGTCGTGCGCTATTAAAAAGCTTAGGCATGCCTTTTAGAAAGTAGGATTGGCGATAAATGGCAAAAAAATCATTAGTAAATAAACAGAGTCGTCCTCAAAAATTCAAAGTACGTGAATACACACGTTGTGAACGTTGTGGTAGACCACATTCAGTATTACGTAAATACAAGTTATGCCGTATTTGTTTCAGAGAATTAGCTTATGAAGGCCAAATTCCTGGAGTTCGTAAGGCTAGCTGGTAAGAGGAGGCATTCAGATGAACGTTACAGATCCAATCGCAGATATGCTTACTAGAATTAGAAATGCAAACAGTGCAAAACATGAAACTGTTTCAATTCCTTCAAGTAAAATCAAAGTAGAAATCGCTAAGATTTTAAAGAACGAAGGTTTCATTTCTAGCTATACAGTATCAGGCGATTTAATGAAAAATATTGAGGTTGTATTAAAATATGGCCAAAATAAAGAAAAAGTAATCACTAACTTAAAGCGTATTTCAAAACCAGGTTTAAGAGTATATGCAGATGTTGATAATATTCCTCGAGTTCTAAATGGACTTGGAATTGCAGTATTATCTACTTCAGAAGGTCTTATGACTGACAAAGCTGCACGTGCTAAAAAAATCGGTGGCGAAGTATTAGCGTATGTTTGGTAAGAGAGGGAGTAAATAATGTCAAGAATTGGTAATAAAATCATCGTTATTCCTTCAGGTGTTGAAGTTATCTTCAACGACAATAATGAAGTAGTTGTAAAAGGACCTAAGGGTGAATTAACAGATGTGTTTAACGCTGAATTATCATTCAACGTTGAAGACAATACAATCACTGTTGTTCGTCCTAACGAAACTAAATTCATGAAACAAATTCATGGAACAACTCGTTCATTATTAGCAAACATGATCGAAGGGGTTACAGACGGTTATAAAAAAGAATTAGAATTAGTCGGTATTGGTTATCGTGCAGCAGTGGACAATAACACATTAACGCTAAACGTTGGATTCTCACATCCAGTTGTGTTCGATGTTGAAGAAGGATTAACAGTGGAAACACCTAAACCTACTCAAATTATCGTAACAGGTATTAACAAACAACGTGTTGGAGAATTAGCAAGTAATATTCGTGCGACTCGTAAACCAGAACCTTACAAAGGTAAAGGTATTCGCTATAAAGGTGAAAACGTACGTCGTAAAGAAGGTAAAACAGCTGGTAAAGGCGCTTAATAGGAAGGGTAATTAGTATGATAGTAAAAAAATCTAAAAACGAATTAAGACAGAAAAGACATTTTAGAATTCGTCGTAAAGTTTCAGGTACTGCTACTCGTCCGCGCTTAAATATTTACCGTTCAAACAAAAATATTTTTGCACAAGTAATTGATGATAATGCAGGAGTTACATTAGTCTCAGCAAACTCAGTACAAATGAAATTAACAAGTACTGGTGTTGCAGCGGCAAAAGAAGTTGGTAGTGAAGTTGCTAAATTAGCAAAAGCTGCGAACATTACTGAAGTGGTTTTCGATCGTGGAGGATACTTATACCATGGTCGTGTCAAAGCACTAGCTGATGCAGCTAGAGAAGCTGGACTAGAATTCTAGGAGGCAATAGTGGAAAATACAGAAAATAAAGTAGAAACTGTTGTTGAAACAGTAGCTAAAAAAGACGTTGCATCTAGAGATAACAGACCGCAACAAAATCGTAGACCAAGAAAATTCCAACAAAAAGAAAAAGAATTTGAAGAACGCGTTGTTACAATCAACCGTGTTACAAAAGTTGTTAAGGGTGGACGTCGTTTCCGCTTCGCAGCTTTAGTTGTTGTTGGAGATAAAAAAGGCCGTGTAGGCTTTGGTACAGGTAAAGCGAATGAAGTACCTGATGCAATTAGAAAAGCAGTTGAGAATGCAGAAGCAAACTTAATTACAGTTCCAATTGTTAACGGAACTATCCCACATGAAGTTGTAGGAAACTTCGGTGCTGGTAAAATCGTTATGCGTCCAGCTAGTGAAGGTACGGGAGTTATTGCAGGAGCTGCAGTACGTCACGTTATCGAATTATCTGGAATTACAGATATCTTAGCTAAGAGTTTAGGATCAAGAACACCAATTAACATGGTGCGTGCAACTGTTGATGGATTAGTATCATTAAGAACAATCGATCAAGTTGCTAAATTACGTGGTCTTAAAGTTAGCGACGTACGTTAGGAGAGTATACAATGAAATTACATGAATTAGAATATACAGAAGGTGCTAGAAAAGCTAACGTAAAGAGAAAAGGACGTGGACACGGATCAACATTAGGTAAAACTTCTGGACGTGGACATAAAGGTCAAAAACAAAGATCAGGTAGTGGTGGAGGACCTAGAATTGGGTTCGAAGGTGGTCAAACACCTGTTTATATCCGTCTACCAAAACGTGGATTTACAAACTATACAAGAAAAGAATACGCAATTGTTAACGTTGAATCTTTAAACAAATTTGATGAAGGTGTAGAAGTTACTCCAACATTATTAAAAGAATCACGCTTAATTACTAAAGAATACAATGGTGTTAAAATTCTTGGAAATGGTACGTTAGATAAGAAATTAACTGTCAAAGCACATAAATTCTCGAAATCAGCGCAAGCTGCAATCGAAAATGCTGGTGGAACAGTAGAGGTATTATAAAATGATTAGGTTTATAAAAGACCTATTCAAAAATAAAGATATACGTACACGTATTATCTTTACACTCGGTGTTCTATTTCTGTTTCGTCTTGGAGCGGCAATTCCTGCTCCAGGGATTGATTCAGTCAAAATTACATCGGGTTTAGGAGAAGGTAATGCTATCTTCAACATCATGAACATGATGGGTGGCGGTAACTTACAAAGATTCTCAATCTTCTCTTTAGGAGTAGGCCCGTATATTACAGCAAGTATTATCGTTCAATTAATGGCTATGGATGTTATTCCTGCTTTAGCAGAAATGGCAAAAAATGGTGAAGATGGACGTAAGCAAATGGATCGTATTACACGTTATATCGCAGTAGTTATGTCATTTGTACAAGCACTTATTATGGTTAAACTATATAGTGACCAATATAATGTCGTACAAAATCCAAGTTGGGCAACATTTATCTACATTGCAACAGTATTAACTGCTGGTACAATGTTTATCTGTTGGTTAGGGGACCGAATCTCATTAAAAGGGATTGGTAATGGTATGTCAATGATTATCTTTGCTGGTATTGTTTCAAACTTACCATCACAATTTAATCTTGTGTACAATACATTAATTACATCAGGAAGAGCGCAAGGTTTAATCTTATTTGCATTGTATGTCTTATCATACATCGCAATTATTGTTCTCGTTGTATTTACAACTGGAGCTGAGCGTAAAATTCCAATTCAATACACATCTAGTGGATTAGGTCGTGGACAAAGTGACATGACGTACATTCCATTAAAAATTAACTCAGCAAGTGTTACGCCAGTTATCTTTGCTTCAGCAATTATGGCTGCTCCGTTAACGATTGCATCATTCTTTAAGGCAAATGCCTTCACACGTTTCTTAAACGTTTGGTTCAACAGTACAACTCCACAAGGGCTTGTAGTATATCTTGTATTGATCGTATTATTTACGTTCTTCTATACAAACTTACAAGTTGATCCTGAAAAAATGGCTGAAAACCTTAAAAAGAATGGTTCATACATTGTTGGTGTTAGACCAGGTAAGGATACTGAAACATATGTAAGTACGGTCTTGAATCGTATTACAGTATTAGGAGCCTTATCATTACTCATCGTTGCAGCTATCCCACCAGTAATGGGACTTCTCATTCCAGATATGCCACCAAGTGCGGCATTAGGTGGAACAGGAATTATCATCGTTGTCGGGGTTGCGCTTGAAACTGTTAAAGATCTTAAAGGTCGTTTAACACAAAGAAAGTATTCAGGTTTTGTCAGTGGTAAGTAAGTTAAATTTATTAATTATGGGACCTGCCGGAAGTGGTAAGGGAACACAGTCTGCCAAAATTACGGAAGATTACAATGTTGTTCACTTATCTACTGGAGATATGTTCCGTGCCGCAATTAGTAATCAAACACCGGTTGGAGTACAGGCTCAATCATTTATTGATCAAGGCTTACTTGTACCGGATGAGATTACAGTTGCACTTGTTGAAGAAAGATTAGTTCAAAGTGATGTTAAAGAACGTGGATTTCTACTTGATGGATTCCCACGTACCATTAATCAAGCAGAAGCACTTTCAACAATTTTAGAAAAAATCGAAATGCCTTTAAACTTAATAATCGACTTAAAAGTTGATGAAAAACTTTTAGTTGACCGGATTTCCGGACGGAGAATGTGTAAAAAATGTGGTACAATTTACCATATTACAAACAATCCGCCAAAGGTTGAGGGTATTTGTGATGTAGATGGTGAAACACTCTATCAAAGAAGTGATGATAATGAGGAAGGGCTAAAAGTAAGACTTGCGGAATATAACGCGTCAACTGCTCCAATCATGGGATACTATAAAGATAGCACTGACATCTTAGATGTTGATGCATCATTAGCTCCTGATCAAGTCTTCGCTTCAATTAGCAGCAAGATTGAGAGTTTACTTAATGATTAAAATTAAGTCACCAAGAGAAATAGAATTAATGCGTGAAGCTGGTCGGGTAACAGCCCTTATTCATGAACGAATGGTTGATGAAGTAAAGGTGGGTGTTACTCTCGACTCTTTACAATATATTGTCAAAGAGGTTGTAGAAGCAAATGATAGTACAGCATCATTCTACAAACTGTATGATTTTCCAGGCTATGGTTGCTTCTCATTAAACGAAGAAGTGATCCATGGGATTCCGGACAAACGTTCGCTAAAAGATGGTGACATTTTATCAGTTGACGTTGGAGCCAATTATAAAGGCTATCATGGTGATAGTGCTTGGACTTATGCTGTGGGTAATATAAGCGATGAGGCAAAAGAATTATTGTTTCATACTAAAGCTTCCTTATTCAAAGGCTTAGAACAGGTCAAACCAGGTAATCGAATTGGCGATATTGGATATGCAATTCAATCATATTTACTTGAGCATGGCTACGATGTTCCGCGTGATTACACCGGACATGGTGTTGGAAGTTCATTACATGAAGATCCTTATGTTCCAAACTATGGACAAAAGGGAACAGGTGTAAAACTTCGTGAGGGGATGACCCTTGCGATTGAACCAATGGCATACAAACTTGGAGCAAAGCTTGAAGTATTAGATGATGATTGGACAGTTGTCACTGAAAACAAGACACTAAGCGCACATTTTGAACATACTATCTTAGTAACAAAAGATGGATATGAAATATTAACAATGAATAACAAGGAGGATCATACATCAAATGAGTAAAGATGATGTTATCGAAGTAGATGGTATAGTAGTTGATACTTTACCGGGCACGCAATTTAAAGTGAAATTAGAAAATGGACATGAAATATTAGCCCACGTTTCTGGTAAAATCCGTATGCATTACATTCGCATTTTACCAGGTGATAGAGTCACCATTGAGATTTCACCATATGATTTAACACGTGGGAGAATTACATTTAGACATAAATAGTCTTTTAGGAGGAATAAAGCATGAAAGTAAGACCATCAGTAAAACCGATGTGCGATAAATGCCGTGTCATTAGACGTAAAGGTCGTGTAATGGTTATTTGTGAGAACCCTAAACATAAGCAAAGACAAGGAAACTAGGAGGAAATAAATGGCAAGAATTGCAGGAATCGATATACCTCGTAATAAACGAGTTGTTATATCACTAACATACATTTATGGTATTGGACGTAAAACGTCAGAAACAATCTTAACTGATCTAGGTATCAATCATGACACTAAAGTTCTTGATTTAACTGAAGAACAAGTTAACTCAATTCGTGAAGTTATTGATTCAATTCCAGTTGAGGGAGATTTAAGAAGAGAGCAAGCATTAAACATCAAACGTTTAATGGAAATAGGATCACGCCGCGGTATTAGACACCGCCGTAAATTACCTGTACGTGGACAAAACACTAAAAACAATGCTCGTACACGTAAAGGACCTAAAAAATTAGTCTCAGGAAAAGCTAAAAAATAACGGTAGGAGGTAAGTAAGATGTCAAAAAACAAAAAAAATGTCGCACGTAAAAGACGTGTAAAACGTAATATTGTTAACGGAATAGCACATATTCATTCAACATTTAACAATACTATCGTTACTATCACTGATGAAAGTGGTAATGCTATAGCTTGGTCAAGTGCTGGAGCACTTGGATTTAAAGGTTCAAGAAAATCTACTCCATTTGCAGCACAGTTAACAGGTGAAGCAGCTGGACAAGCAGCAGTTGAATCAGGAATGAAGAATATTTCAGTTAATGTCAAGGGTCCAGGACCTGGACGTGAATCAGCACTAAGAGCACTTCAAGCAGCAGGCTTAGAAATTTCTGTGATTCATGATAAAACACCAGTTCCACATAACGGATGCCGCCCACCGAAACGACCACGCGGTTAATAAATCTTAGGAGGTTTTACAATGGAAAAATTTGAATTTGCAGATTTTAAAATTGATGAGCTTGTTGAAGAAAATCACTACGGCAAGTTTATTATTGAACCTCTCGAACGAGGTTTTGGGACAACTATCGGAAATGCACTAAGACGTGTTCTCTTATCGTCATTACCAGGTGGAGCAGTCTACTCAATGAAAATTGAAGGCTACTTCCATGAATACCAAGCTATTCCTGGTGTTAGAGAAGACATCACTACGATTACATTAGGTCTAAAAGATCTAATTCTAAAAATTTCCGGTGATGAAGAATATAGCTTAAGAATCAATAAAACAGGTGGTGGCAAAGTCACTGCTGGTGAAATTGAATGTCCAACCGGAGTTGAGATTTTAAATCCTGAATTAGTAATTGCGACTTTAGAAGATAATGGAAAATTAGATATGGAACTTATGGTTAAAAATGGCCGTGGTTATGTTTCAGCAGATGAAAATAAAATTTTATTTGCAGGATCAAGCCAAGCTATTGGAACAATTTATACAGATTCAATCTATACTCCAATTGAAAGAGTATCTTACAATGTTGAACAAACTCGTGTTGGCCAAGACGCTAAATACGATCGTTTAGTAATGGAAGTATTCACAAATGGATCGATTACTCCACAAGAATCAGTTGCACTTGCAAGTAAAGTTCTTGTAGATCACTTCTCACTATTATTAGAAGTTGATAAAATTACTGAAAATTTAGAGTCAGTTATTGCAGAACCTGAATTAGAAGAAGTTAATAAACTTTCACTCATGATGTTAGAAGACTTAGACTTATCAGTCCGTTCATACAACTGCCTTAAACGTGCAAGTATTCAAACGGTTGAAGAATTAGTCAATAAGACTGAAGACGAGTTAATGAAAGTTAGAAACTTAGGTAAAAAATCATTCAAAGAAGTTAAAGATAAAGTCGAAGAGCTTGGATTAAGCTTTAGACAAGCCGATTAGTGAAGGAGGATTAGACAATGGGTTATCGAAAATTAGGAAGAAAAACTGATCACCGTAATTTAATGTTAAGAAACCTAGCAACTGATGTTATTGTTTATGGTAGAATTACTACTACAGAAACAAGAGCAAAAGAAGTAAGTAAATTAGTTGATAAATTAATTACTTTTGCTAAAAAAGGTGACTTAAATTCACGCCGTGAAGCAGCAAAATATGTTATGAACGTTACAGTTAAAGGTAGTGAACAAACTGCCTTACAAAAACTATTTGATGAAGTTGGTCCAGCATACGCTGAACGTAACGGAGGATACACACGTATCTTGAAAACATCAAGTCGTCGTGGTGATAATGCACCAAAAGCTTTAATTGAATTAGCATAATCGTCATTAATATATTAAAGACAATAAACCGAAGTATCTCTGGATATTTCGGTTTTTTAAAAGAAAAAATTGAGTCAGTATACCCCATATGATTAAGCTGATCCTACACTATCACAACGTAAAATGGTATAATTAACAAGGTGATAAAAATGCTAGAAATAATAGAGAAATATGCGGATGAGCATAAGGTCCCAATAATAAATGAAGAAGGATTAGACTTTTTGTTTGAGTGTATTAAACAATATAATGTTAAGTCTATCTTTGAATTAGGGAGTGCTATTGGATACTCAGCCTTAAGAATGAGTATTTTTGATCCACAACTAAAAATTGTAACGGTTGAAAAAGACGAAGAGCGTTATGAATTAGCTGTAAAATACTTAGAAATGTTTGATAAACATCATCAAATTAAGCTCTTTTTGGCAGATGCCTTACAATTTGAAACCAATCAAAAATTTGATATGATGTTTTTAGATTTAGCAAAGTCCAAATATCAAGTCGTCTTAGATCGTTTCTATGATAATTTAAATGCAGGCGGTATTGTGGTCGTGGATAATCTTGGAATGCACGGTTTAGTGTTTAAAGAACAACTAAAAGTACGTCGCCAAGTGAGACAACTTGTTGAAAAAATAAAAGCATTTCGTGAAGCCATCATAAAGGATGATCGCTTTGAAGTGAAACTGTTTGATGATGTTGGTGATGGTGTCGCACTCTTAATTAAGAAGGGGGTTTAGCATGCAAATAAACTATATTGAAGACTATCTTATAAATAATAAATTTGAAGAACTGCTATCTGAGTTTAATGAAAAGAACATTGTTGATATTGCTGAAGAAGTCGAACAATTAGACATTAATCTTGTTATCTATTTGTATAAGCATATGGATAAGCAATATGTTGGTGATCTTTTTAGTTACTTAAGTTTAGATACACAAAATCGAATTAAGGATTTATTAAGTAGTAAAGAGATGAGTTACTTATTGGACTATGTTTATACGGATGATGCTGTTGAGTTTATCAGTCAGTTGCCAATAACGAATATACGTGAAATCTTAAGTTATTCTGATTTAAATCGAAGAACACAAATTTATGAACTTTTGGGCTATCCAAAAGACAGTGCCGGATCGATCATGTCAAAGGACTACATTGAATTTGGAAAGTACATAAGCGTTCAAGATGCAACGCAAGTTATAAAAGAACATGAGGGACTCTCTGAGTTTATGGATGTGTATTACATTACTGATCGTGATGGAATTCTTGAAGGGATTACATCCGTCCGTGATATTTTATTTGCACCTGATTTAGAAATAATTGAGAATATTATGACGACTGACGTCATTTCAGTTAATGCATATTCTGACCAAGAGGAAGCTGCTAAACAATTTGCAAAGTATGACTTTTCATTTTTGCCAGTTGTCGATAATACAAACAAATTGGTTGGACTTTTAAGTGCCGATGATATTATTGATATTGTCGAAGATGAAGCAACTGAGGATATCCATATGATGGGGGGGATCAGTTGGATTAAAGGAAGTTACTTAACAACACCAGCCCGCCTTATCGCCTTTAAAAGAGTAGGATGGTTACTCATCTTAACTGTAGCCTATACACTAAGTAGTTGGATTATTACAGGCTATGATGATTTACTTACGATGATTCCAAGTCTCTTAATCTTTATTCCCTTACTTATGGATACGGCAGGAGATGCAGGATCACAAGCATTAGCGATGGTTGTACGTGGTATTGCGGTTGATAAGGTTGATAACACCTACTATAAAGAAGTACTCTTTAAAGAGCTAGGAGTGTCACTTATTGCGGGCTTCTTCCTCTTTATTGGAAACTTTTTAAGAATCATGTACTTCTCCATTAATTCAGGAGATGCTCACCTTGCCTTTGTTGTATCCTTAACGGTCTTCTTTGTCGTTATTATTTCAAAAATTATTGGTGGACTTTTACCGCTTGTTGCCTTGAGTTTTAATCAAGATCCAGCGGTTATGGCATCACCACTCATTACAACAATCAGTGACTCAATTTCATTACTTATTTACTTCACGATTGCGGCAATTGTTTTAGGAGGTAGACTATAATGTTAAGTAAAGAGCGAATTTTAAGTTTACTAAAGAGTCAAAACTATGATCAATTAATCTATGAATTTGATGAGTATAATACGTTTACAATCGTTGAAGAAATTAGTGATCTTGAGATTGATGATTTAATTAAAATTTTGGTCGTTACACCAAAAATAATCAGTGCTGATGTTTTTGCGAATTTTGACTTTGAAGTGAAACAAGAAATCTTTGAATCCATTAAAAAAGCAGATATTGAAAAAATATTTGAACATTTATTTACAGATGATATTGTTGAAGTACTGCTTGAACTCAGCCCAAATCGCATTCGATTCTTACTTGATCATATAGATAAAGACACTCGTTTAGCATTTGAAGAATTATTAACGTACCCGATTGATTCAGCAGGGGCACTCATGACGACCGACTATATTCGTTTACACGAAGATGATACCTTTAGTGAGGCCTTAGATAAGGTCAAACGCCAAGGACGTATTGCGGAAATTGTCACAGACTGTTATGTTATTAATGATCAAGAACAACTCGTTGGAACGATCAAACTAAAAGATTTACTCTTTGGTGATGCCACTGATATGCTCATTGATTCTATGGAAGGCAGTATTGTTAGTGTTCATGTTGAACAAGATCAAAGTGATGCCTTAGAATTAATGCAAAAATATGACTTACTCGTTTTACCTGTTGTTAACGAGGATGAAAAAATCATAGGTATTATAACAATTGATGATATTATCGATGTCTTAGAACAAGAAGTTACCCATGATGTCCACTCGATGGCCGGTATTACTAAGGTTGAAGGATCATACATAGATATGGGTATACTTGAAATGGCGAAGGCGCGAATACCGTGGTTATTAATCATCATGGTAACAGCATTCTTTACAGAACTGGTCCTTGATCACTTCTCAATGGAACTTGCGGTTGTGCCCGTCTTAGCGGCCTTTATACCAATGACGATGGGAACATCAGGTAATGCAGCCAATCAGGCTACAGTCATGGTTGTACGAAGTATTGCCGTTGATAATCTATCAATGAAAGATACCGCAAAGATCTTTTTAAAGGAAACGCAGGTCTCACTATACTTGATGGTCATTATGGGAATCGCAACCTTTATTCGTTTATTGGTCTTCCCACCGATGATAATGTTGGATGTGATTTTAAGTATTACCCTATCCATTGTGATATCCTTGTACATTGGTAATGTCATTGGAGGACTCTTACCAATTGTTGCATTAAGACTAAAACAAGACCCTGCCGCAATGGCTGCACCGCTCGTTACGAACATTATGGATATATCATCATTGTTAGTATACTTCATCTGTGCTAAACTATTATTAGGAATTTAAAGAAGGAGAGATATTTATGGCAACTGCTCATATTGAAGCAAATGAAAATGAAATCGCAAAGGTAGTATTAATGCCTGGAGACCCATTACGTGCAAAATACGTAGCGGAAACATACTTAGAAAATGTAAAACAGTTTAATACTGTTAGAAATATGTTTGGGTTCACTGGAACATATAAAGGACAAGAAGTCTCAGTAATGGGAAGTGGAATGGGTATGCCAAGTATTGGTATTTACTCATACGAATTATTTAATGAATACGGTGTTGAAAAAATTATCCGTATTGGATCAGCAGGATCATATGAAGCGGACTTAAAAATTTATGATGTTATCGTAGCAGAAGAAGCATTCTCAGATTCATCATATGCCTTTGTTCAAAATGGAGACGAACGTACAACACTTCCAGCATCAAAAGAGTTAAACGATACGATTAAAGCTGCAGCAGCACGCATCAATAAAGAATTACAAACAGGAATCATTCACTCAAGTGATGTCTTCTACCGTAACGTTGATGAAAACTATTGGAAAGACATTAACAAAGATTCAGGCGCACGTTGTGTTGAAATGGAATCCTTTGCACTGTTCCACAATGCAAACGTCTTAGGAAAACAAGCAGCATGCTTATTAACAATCTCTGACTCATTTGTGACTAATGAAGCAACATCAGCCCAAGAACGTCAAGAAAGTTTCAATAACATGATGGAAATCGCTTTAGAGGCTGCTATTAGTTAATGACGAAAATTATATTAATTGGTAATCTTACTGAAGAGAATCTATCAGAGGTAGACAATGCACTAGCATACAGTGGTATTGTTTATCGTATTTCATTAGTTGATCAAGCAGTCATCATTGAAGGGGACAACGATGCATTACATAATGCATCTGTTGCACTATCAACACGCGGCTTTATTATTAAGTAAAATAGCATCTCATATATAAGGGTTAAGCTAACATTTAATCCCATATAAATGAGATGCTTTTCTTTATAAATAATTACTAAACAACAGTGAACAAATATTAAACAAAATGGTGTTTTAAACCTTGCATTACTTACCACACTATGTTATATTATATAGGCGCTAATTAAAGAGTTGGAAAAGTACTCAAGAGGTCGAAGAGGTGCCCCTGCTAAGGGTATAGGTCGGGAAACCGGCGCGAGGGTTCAAATCCCTCCTTTTC
>JAAZDN010000031.1 GCA_012512805.1 Erysipelothrix sp.
ATCAAACTGATTAAACAAATTTCAGATCACCTCTCCGTTTCCTATTTTCGATATAAGTTTGGAATCTATCACGGAAATCCACTAACAGATCACATTAAACAAGAATATGATAGTATTTTTAAACTTACAAATATTGCCTGTGATCTCATTCGTAATGAATTAGAACTACCAGTACATGAGGGTGAAGTTGCGCTCATTACCCTACACTTTTCTAGTTATTTAGAACGAAAAATATTTGATGATACGATTGTGGTCTTAGATATTGTTTGTCCTTCAGGAATATCAACATCAAATATGCTTTATACTGAACTTATTAATCTTCATTCCTTTATAAAGGTGAATAAGGTCATGGGGATTGAACAATATCATAATGAGGGCAGTAGTTCAGAATACATTGTCTCTACGATTCCTTTAGAGCAAGAGGTTAAACATATTGTTGTGAATCCGATTCTTACGAATGCAGATAAGAAGAATATTCTAAATACATTAAATCTTCAAGTGGATACGCCTAATAATGTGGCAGTTGATGATTTAATGCTTTTAATCAACCCTTATATTAAACCAGGTATGAAAGAATATACGAAGAAGACCTTACTCAATTATTTCAGTCGTGATGAAACGTATAAATCAAAACGACTGGGTATGTTGGATATCTTGTACAATGAGAACATTATTGTGAGTGATGAAAAAGTGAGCTGGAAAGATGCGGTAAATATTGGAAGTAGTCCCTTAATAAACAATAAGTCAATTGAGCCATCATACATTGAGGCGATGATTAATAATACGATTAAATTTGGTCCTTACATGGTTCTTGAAAATGGATATGTTTTAATGCATGCGAACTATGTCGATGGAGTGAATAACTTAGCCATAAGTTTTACAAAATTCAATCATTCGATAAAAATAAAGAATAAGCAATTTAATAAACTGATCATCCTTGCCCCGATTGATGAAAAGAAACATATAGATATTATGAAAGATTTAATGTTATTGTTTACGGATGAAGACATTCACCATAAACTTGATGAGGCAGATAGTTCTGAAGCAATAAAAGAAGTATTAAAAGAGTTGAGTAATGATAAAGAGTCATAATTTTGCACATTGAGTGTGTAACATATGTTCTTCCAAAACGTAATATGGCATAGTAAAATAAGTATGTTAGAAGTAAACGTTTTCAGGAGGATTACAGATGGAAGTAGTTAAATTAGAGAATATTCAGATCGTTGACGAGGTCAGCAATTGGGAAGAATCAGTACAAAGATCAGGACAGTTACTGGTTGATTCAGGGTTTGTTGAACCAAGTTATATCGATGCGATCTTTGAAAGTACAAAAGTGAATGGTCCTTATTATGTATTGGCACCAGAAATTGCGATGCCACATGCAAGTGGAGACAGTGGAGTGAAAGCATCACAAATCTCACTATTAATTGTTAAGAAGCCATTTAAGTTTTCAGAAGAAGGTTTTGATGTAAGACTTGTCTTCACATTAGCATCAGCTGATAGCGAATCACACTTAGGATTTTTAAGAAGTTTATCAGAATTATTCTCAAATGACGAAGATGTTCAAAAACTAATTTCCAGTGAAACACCAACTGAAGCGTATGAATTGCTTCAAAATATTAAATAAGGAGGAATAGAATGAATTCATTACTAGATTTTATTCAACAAGTATTGTCTACACCGGCAATCTTAGTAGGGTTAATTGCCTTAATTGGTTTAGTTGCACAAAAAGCTGCAATTGAGGATGTAATTAAAGGTACAATTAAAACAATTTTAGGATTTATCATCTTAGGAGCAGGTGCAGACGTTATTGTTGCAGCACTTGAAAAATTCGGATTATTATTTAACTTCGCATTTGCAGTTCAAGGAGTTGTTCCTAATAACGAAGCGATCGTTTCATTAGCATTAAGCGAATTCGCTCAAGCAACAGCATTAATCATGGCATTCGGAATGGTAGCAAATATTATTATTGCTCGTTTCTCACGTTTAAAATATATTTTCCTAACAGGACACCACACTTTATACATGGCTGCATTAATTGCCGTAGTATTATCAGTTGGTGGATTAGACGGATGGATGTTAGTCGTAGCAGGTTCTGCTCTATTAGGATTAACAATGGTTGTTTTCCCAGCTATGGCACAAAAAACTATGGTTGAAATTACTGGAGATGACTCAATTGCATTTGGTCACTTCGGAACTGTTGGTTATGTATTCGCATCATGGGTAGCTCGTTTAACAGGAAACAAAGCGAAATCTACAGAAGATATTAACTTCCCTAAACGTCTCTCATTCTTACGTGATACATCAGTAGCAATCTCATTAACAATGTTCGTATTATTCATGTTAGTAACTGGATTATCAGTCGTTAAACCTGACTTTGATGCATCAATCTTAGGTGGATCACACTGGGCATTATTCTCATTAATGCAAGCATTAACGTTTGCAGCAGGTGTTTCAATCGTACTATCAGGTGTTCGTTTAGTATTAGCTGAAATCGTACCAGCATTCCGCGGAATCTCAGAAAAATTAGTACCTAACGCAAAACCAGCATTAGACTGTCCTGTAGTATTCCCATATGCACCAAACGCAGTATTAATCGGATTCTTAACATCATTCGTTGGTGGAATCGTTGCATTATTCATGATCATTGGATTAAATAGCGCATTCGGATTATCATTAGCATTAATCTTACCAGGTGTTATCCCACACTTCTTCTGTGGAGCTACTTCAGGAGTCTTCGGAAACGCAGCAGGTGGATTAAGAGGAGCAATTATCGGATCATTTGCACAAGGTATCTTAATTACATTCTTACCAGCATTCTTAATGCCAGTATTAGGATCATTAGGATTCGCAAGTACAACATTCTCAGATGCTGACTTCACAGTAGTAGGAATTGCTTTAGGAAACATCGCAAACTTCATCCAAGGTAACGGATTATTCGCACTTGTTATGGTGTTAGCAGTATTACCAATCGTATTAAATTTCGTATTACCAAAAAAAGCTTAGTAAATAGGTTATAATAAGTTTAGAAATAGAAAGAGGTTATATTATGAAAATAATGGCATGTTGTGGTCAAGGACTTGGATCATCATTTATGGTAGAGATGAACATTAAGAAAGTCTTAAAGAAATTAGAATTAGATAACATTAGTGTTAGCCATGGATCAGCGACAGAAGCTTTTCCTGGAGATGCAGATTTGTTTGTTGTAGGACAAGATCTATACGACGCAATGGCAGGCAAAGGGGATATTATTACATTAACAAACATTGTATCTATGCCTGAACTTGAAGAAAAACTAAAAGAATACTTTACAACGAAAGGCGTTATATAATAACGCCTTTTTGGAGGAAAAAAATGAAAAATATTAATAATTTCGCAAAGGAAATAAGAGTTAAATCAGCCGATATGTTACTAAATATGGGATATGGTCACTTAGGTGCATCATTCTCAATTATTGAAACATTAGCTGCACTATACAGTGGAGAACTCATGAAGTTCGATCCTAAAAATCCGAAGATGGAAGATCGTGACTGGTTTGTATTATCAAAAGGACATGGAGCAACGTCATACTATGCTACCTTATCGTTATTAGGATACTTTGATGATTCAATCCTATACACACTAAACCACAATGGAACAAGCCTACCATCACATCCAGACCGTTTAAAAGTCGTAGGTGTTGATGCTACAACAGGATCACTTGGACAAGGTGTATCACAAGCTGTAGGTATTGCTAAAGGATTAAAAATTCAAAATAAAAATAACCGTGTCTTCAGTATCATTGGCGATGGTGAAGCAAATGAAGGACAAGTGTTTGAAGCGGCTCAATTCGCAGTTTCAAAAAAACTAGACAACTTTGTACTCTATATTGATGATAACAAAAAACAATTAGATGGTACGACAGATGAAATCAGTATTCATTATAATTTCAAAAATGTATTCGAAGCTCTTGGCTTTGATGCAGTTGATGTTGATGGCGCAGATGCACATGCTATTTTAGATGCAACACAAAACCTATTAGCAAAACAAAATGGTAAACCAAAATGTATTGTTTTAGATACAGTTAAAGGACAAGGTATTGAATATTTTGCAGAGTTAAAGGATAACCACCACGTCCGTTTCACAGACAGTGAAAAAGAATTATTAGCAGAAGCAATTGCAACAATGAAGGAGGAAGTCAACAATGGAAATGCGTAAGGCGTATAACGATACATTAAGATTATTACTTGAAGAAGATGAACGTGTTGTTGTATTGGATGCCGACTTAGCATCAGCATCAGGAACTTCAGCATTGTATACAGATTATCCAGAACGTACGATAAACGTTGGAATAAGTGAAGCAAACATGATTTCAAGTGCAGCAGGAATGTCATTAACTGGACTCTTACCCTTCGTACATTCATTTGCACCCTTCGTTTCAAGACGTGTATTAGATCAAATCTACATGTCAGGTGTATACAGTGATAATAAACTTCACATCTATGCCTCAGATCCAGGATACTGGGCACAACACAATGGGGGAACACATACAACGTATGAAGATCTATCAGCAGTTCTTGCCTTCCCAAATATTATTGTGAGTGCACCAAGTACACCAAATCAATTCAAAGCAATCTTAAAACATTACGTAAATAATCCAGGTGTTTACTTCACACGTGCAACACGTAAAGAATTACCTGAGATTTATGCAGATGATGCAACATTTGAGCTTGGAAAAGCTGTAACACACGGTACAGGTAAAGATGCAGTCATCTTTGCAATCGGAGTTATGGTACATGAAGCACTTGAAGCGCAAGCTGCATTAAAAGCAGATGGAATAGATGTCACAGTCGTTGACTGTTTCTCATTAAAACCATTTGATACAGACACAGCTTTAAACTTAATCAATGATAGTAAGGTTGTACTAACAGCTGAGAACCATTCAGTTCACGGTGGTTTAACAAGTATCGTTGAAAATGTAATGGTAGAAAACACTATTGCAAGACCATTCAAAGCCGTTGCCGTTAATAACGTATTTGGTGAAGTTGGAGATTCAAACTACATTAAAAACAAACATAACTTAACTGCTGATGCAATTATTGAAGCCGTTAAAACAAGAATATAAGGCTATGAAACAGGTTCAATATTGAGCTTGTTTCTTTTTTTTCTATCAATTTTTATTTACATTTATACTAAAGTCTGAGAGTAATAACCATGTTAGTCATTATCAAAATAAAAAGCGTAATTTGATACCAATAAAGAGCATAGTGTTATATACTTGATATGCATGAAAAAGATAAAAATAATAAGAAAGTAGGTAGAATATGAACAAGAAGATAATCATTGATTGTGATCCAGGGATCGATGATGCTTTTGCTCTATTGTATGCATTTAAAGAGCCAAGTATTGATATCGAATTGATTACAACCGTATCAGGGAATGTGAGTGTGGATAAGACAACAGCAAATGCAATTGGAATGGTTAATATGGCTAAACAAGACATTAGAGTTGTTAGAGGAGCGCGTCGCCCACTCGTTGATAATCCACGCTTTGCAGATAATATCCATGGGGTCAGTGGACTTGGAACATATACGTTTGAAGGGATTGACTTACAAAGCCATGAGCATGATGATGTTGTAAGGGAATTGTATGAGGCAATAATGAATTCAGAAGAAAAGATTACACTTGTACCCATTGGTCCTTTTACAAACATTGCACGATTGTTATTATTACATCCAGAAGTTAAAGATAAGATTGAAGCGATTTCGATCATGGGTGGTGGTATTAAAGGCGGAAACTATAATATGGCTGCTGAATTTAATGTTGTAGTTGATCCAGAAGCTGCAGCAGTAATGTTTAATAGTGGTATTCCAATTATTATGGCAGGACTTGATGTTACGGAGAAAGCATTGCTTTATCCTGCACAATTAGAAGAAATTGCTAAGATTCCAACGATTGGTGCCTTCTTAGAAGAAATAGTGAAGTCTAATCCTCGTCCACAACGTGGAGACTCACTCTTACAACTCAATGATGTTCTCGCAATTATGGTCTTAACACACCCTGAAATCTTCACAATCGAAGACTTATATGTTGATGTTGAACTGTATGGTTCAGTATCTCGTGGATGGACACTGGCAGATCAAAGACGCTATGATCGTCATCCAATTAATACAAAAGTCATGACAGACTTAGACTATACTAAGTTTTCAGAACTCTTAATGGAAAGGTTGCATAGATATGAATAAACGAAAAGTTATTATTGATACGGATCCAGGTATTGATGATTTATTAGCATTATCAATAGCACTCGCATCAGAACAATTAGACATTTTAGCAATCTCAACGGTCTATGGAAATATGGGGCTAGAACACACAGCACCGAATGCTAAACTCATTACAGAGATCTTAGAAAAAGATATCACCTTAATTAGAGGATCTAACAAGCCGCTATTCCATGCCAAAAAACCAAGTGCGACAGTACATGGAAATGATGGAATGGGTGGATTATACGATCAGTATCGAGGACAAACACCAGAGCGAAATACAATGATTGAAGGTGTTTCAGAACTTTATAATCTCATTAAAAATAGTCCTGATAAAATAACGATTATTGCATTAGGTCCTTTAACAAACATTGCGACGATACTTTTAGCGGATGAAACGATTGCAGATAAAATTGAAGAAATTCATATTATGGGCGGTGGAGATCGTGTTGGAAATATTAATGAACTGGCTGAGTTTAATTTCTTCAGTGATGCCTATGCAGCTAAGATTGTGTTAAGAAGTGAAATTCCAATTATCTTAAGTGGTCTAGATGTTACTCACAAGGTATACTTTACTGACGAAGAATTTGAAAAGGTTGAAGATACGAGTATTAAACAAACGTTTATTAAGGATTCCGTACGCTTCTACGCAAACCTAGATCCATACTTACATGATGTCTGTTCAATCTTAACACTCACGCACTCAGAGTTCTTTACATATAAAGAAGTTAATGTTGAAATAGTTGCAAGTAATGATATTACAGATGGACTTATGTATTTAGGTAATACAGAAAATAAAAACATAAAGATTAAGTATACAGATACGAGCGAGCGTGCAGCGATCATCAAACATATTACTGATCTATTAAATGAACACTATAAATAGGAGACAGGTATGAAAAATATATTAGTTGTTGGAAGTATCAATAACGACATTACACTTCACATGGAAAATCTTCCCTTACCAGGTGAAACAGTAATCGCACATGATCTTAAAACATCACTTGGTGGAAAAGGGGCAAATCAAGCCGTTGCAGCTGCACGTATGGGAGCACCTGTACATTTCATTGGTGCGATTGGAAATGACTTAGGATCACAGACAATTATTGAACAGTTAAACAGTGATCATATAAATACAACAGGTATAGATCGCGTTGACATCAATACAGGAACGGCATATATATCCATTGATAGTCATGCTGAAAATAATATTATTGTGTATCCAGGTGCTAATTTTGCGATAATAAAAGAACATCTCGAAGCAAACACTGAGCTATTTGAAAAGAGTGATTACTGTTTACTTCAATTAGAAATACCTTTAGACATCATTAAAGAGACCATTAGATTATGCAAAGAACATGATGTGAAAGTCATTTTAAATCCTGCACCATATCATGATGGTATTGATGAAGAAATGCTTAAAAATGTGGATTATTATATTCCCAATGAAATTGAATTCTTGGCAACACTAAAATTAGACACAACACAAAGCCATCCCCTTGGATGGATAGAAGTTAAAGCACTTGAATTTGTTAAGAAACACAACCTCACACTTATCGTAACATTAGGTGGGCGTGGTGCTCTTCTAGTACAAGAAGAACAGGCTACACTCATACCTGCACAAAAAATGGTACCGATAGATACAACCGCAGCTGGAGATAGTTTTATTGGAGGATTCCTTGCGGCCTTATCACAAGGACAAGATATTGTAGAGTCCTTAAAATTGGGTAGTCGAGTTGCAGCAATTACGATTAGTCGTTATGGTGCAATATCAGCAATACCGTATAAAGAAGAATTAAAGTAATTAAATAAGTATTTCTAAAATTTAATATTCACCACTTAGGTACCTTCACATATAGAAATATATGGCTACCCAGTGGTGGATTTTTTTGTTATAAGAAAGCGAATGTATACTTATTATTTTAGTATCATTAATACTGAATTATTCAAAATGCGTCGTCACATGTTACAAGTGTTAATTAATCGTGACCTTTGAGATAATCCCCCAATTGACGAAATATTAGGTACGAGAGCGTTTTCAAAAATGTTACAGTTAGTATAGGAGGAATCATAATGAAAAAAATATTAGTATTGATCGCAGCTATGATGTTACTTGTAGCTTGTGGAGGATCATCAAGTAATGAAGAAAAATTAGTTGTGTACTCACCTAACAGTGAAGGAATGATTAATGCTGTTATTCCACTATTTGAAGAAAAAACAGGAATTACCGTTGAATTAATTTCAGCAGGTACGGGTGAATTAGTAAAACGTATTGAATCTGAGAAAGCGAATCCTTATGGAGACGTATTGTTCGGAGGTACTTATACACAGTACTTATCAAACCGTGATTTATTCATGGACTATGTTTCAAGTGAAGATGCAAACGTTGTAGACGAATTTAAGAACGATACAGGATTTATTACGTACAACGTTCTTGATGGTTCAGTATTAGTCATTAATACAGAATTAACAGAAGGTCTTGAAATTAATAGTTATGCTGACTTGCTACAACCAGAGTTAAAAGGTAAGATTGCGACAGCAGACCCAGCAAACTCATCAAGTGCATTTGCCCAGTTAACAAATATCCTTTTAGCAACAAGTCCAGATGAAGACTACATGAATGACGTAGCTTGGGATTATGTTGCGGCATTAATTGAACAATGGGATGGAAAAATTCAATCCGGTTCGTCAGCAGTTTATAAATCAGTTGTTGATGGAGAAATGTGGGTTGGATTAACATATGAAGATCCAGTATCTAAATTATTACAAGATGGTGCAACAAACATTAAAGTTGTTTATCCAGAAGAAGGATCTGTCTTCTTACCAGCAGGTGCTGGAATTATTAAAGGTGCTAAAAATGAAGCCAACGCTAAGAAATTTATTGACTTTATCTTAAGTGAAGAAGTACAAACAATCTTTGGATCAAACCTAACTAACCGTCCAGTTCGTAAAGGTGTTGAAACAGGAGACCATCTAAAAGCGTATGATACGCTACCGTTAATTTTCGAAGACATGGACTTTGTAACTAAGAACAAAGCAGCAATCGTCGAACGCTATACAGAATTATTCGCGAAATTACAGAAATAGGAGTGAAGTAGAATGAGTGTAAACATATCCGTAAAAGATGCTATTAAACGTTATGGTGATAATACAGTCATTCCTAATCTATCCGTTGAGATTAAGGAGGGTGAATTTTTCACCCTCCTTGGTCCATCTGGATGTGGGAAAACAACATTATTAAGAATGATAGCTGGCTTCAATAGTATTGAAGGTGGCGATTTCAACTTTAATGAACAACGTATTAATGATATGGAGCCATCAAAGCGAAATATTGGAATGGTATTTCAAAACTATGCCATCTTTCCTCATTTAACGGTCCGTCAAAATATTGCCTTTGGTCTTACGAATCGTAACAAAAGTAAAGAAGAAATAAAAAATGAAGTTGATGAAATCTTAAAAACAATGCAAATTGAAGAATACGCAGATCGCTTACCTGAAAAATTATCAGGTGGACAGCAACAACGTGTTGCTTTAGCTCGTGCCATTGTTATTAAACCCAACGTATTACTTATGGATGAGCCTTTATCAAATTTAGATGCAAAACTTCGTGTTGATATGCGAACAGCAATTAAAGAAATTCAACAAGAAGTGAACATCACAACTGTATACGTTACCCATGATCAAGAAGAAGCGATGTCAGTATCAGATCGAATTGCGGTCATGAATTTAGGTGAAATTCAACATATTGGAACACCACAAAATATTTATCATCGTCCAGCTAATGAATTTGTTGCGAACTTTATAGGTCGATCAAATATTATCGATGCGAAATTAAATGGTGAACATATTGAATTTGATAAGGGGATTACGACAACGACGGACCATATTGACTTTAATGAGTTACGTCAGTCTCAAATGGATGTTCGTCTTTCAATTAGACCCGAAGAGTTCTTTATTACAAAAGAAGAAACTGCACTGCATGGTGTAGTACTCACAAGTACATTTTTAGGCTTAAATACCCATTACCGTATCGAATTGAATACGGGAGATATTGTTGATGTTGTCATGGGGTCATCCTTAACAAACTTCTATTCTATTCATGATGAAGTAAATGTTGGTATCGAAAATGATAAGATCAACATCTTTACTCAAGATGGAAAAGAGAATCTTGTCAAGGGAGTGATCAACGATGCAGCTGCTTAGAAAACTAAACAATAAAAAAATATTCGGTTTTTGGAATATTAGTATTCTGGTTATTTTACTGCTCTATGTTACCTTCTTTCTCTTTCCAATAGGAAACCTATTAAAGGATTCATTTGTTGACTCATCAACAAATACCTTTACATGGTCAAATTTTGCAAAGTTTTTTGGTCAGAAGTATTATTTTGGAACAATCACAAATTCATTTAAAGTTACTGTCTTAGCGACAATACTCTCAATGATTATTGGTGTACCACTGGCATACTTTATGTCAGTGTATGAAATAAAAGGAAAGAAGATACTTAACATTTTCATTATCTTATCATCCATGTCAGCACCGTTTATTGGAGCGTACTCATGGATACTACTTTTAGGTCGTAGTGGATTAATTACCAAGTTTGTGTTAAATGTATTTGGAATTGTAATGCCAGACATTTATGGATTCAATGGAATTTTACTTGTTCTAACACTACAACTTTATCCGCTTGTCTACTTATATGTTCAAGGCGCATTAGCTAATGTTGATAACAGTTTATTTGAAGCGTCAGAGAGTATGGGTATTACCGGGGTTGAACGATTCTTTAAGGTAGTGATCCCACTCATTAAACCAACACTATATGCAAGTGCATTACTAGTCTTTATGCGCGCTTTTGCAGACTTTGGAACACCAATGCTAATTGGTGAAGGGTATCGAACCTTCCCGCGATTAATCTTCGATGAGTTTGTATCAGAAGTTGGTGGCGATGCAGGTTTTGCTTCAGCAATTTCAGTTATAGCGATTTTACTCACGCTAGTTCTCTTTTTAGTACAACGCTATCTTTCGAATAAGAGTGAATTTGAAATGAGTGCACTACATAGTATCGTACCAAAGCAAATGCCTAAAAAAATCTCACCATTTGTGTACCTCTTTATATACTTAACGGTCATTATTTCATATATGCCACAGCTATATGTTGTGTATACATCATTCTTAAAAACATCAGGATTGATGTTTGTTGACGGATATTCACTTGCAAGTTATACAGAAGCATTCACACGATTAGGTAGTAGTATTCAAAATACGTTCCTAATACCAGGAGTATCTTTAGTTATTATTGTCGTATTAGCAGTACTAATTGCCTATGTAGCGGTTCGCCGTCGTAATATGGTGACAGCAGCACTCGATGCAATGACAATGGTACCTTATATTATTCCAGGAACGGTCTTGGGGATTGCCTTATCAACGGCACTTTCAAAACAACCCTTTACCCTTACAGGAACCTTCACAATTATGGTTATTGCACTTGTAATTCGTCGTTTACCATACACAACCCGATCATCAGTTGCGATTCTACAACAGATTTCGCCGTCGGTTGAAGAAGCTGCGATATCCCTTGGATCATCACACGCAAAAACGTTCTTTAGAATTACCGTACCCATGATGGCACCGGGGATTATCTCAGGGGCAATTTTAAGTTGGATTACGATGATCTCTGAACTTGCGACCGCAATAATTCTTTATACAACACGGACACAAACTCTTACGATTTCTGTTTATACACAGGTCATTCGTGGTAACTACGGAATTGCTGCGGCCCTATCTGTTATTCTCACGATCTTAACAGTAATTTCACTACTGGTCTTCATGAAAATTTCTAAAGGGAAGAATATGAGTATATAGGTTATAATAGAAGTATGAAAAAGTCTAACACAACTTTTGAACAAAAAATTAAGGATACCTTCATTCGTTATGGACGTATCCCTTTTTTAGTTATGTTAATGATTGTCATGAGTCTGTTCGTTCTTTACTACACGTACGTAAGTATCTATCGTCCATTTCAATTGAATCGGAATATAAACCGAGATCTAGAAACCAGTTTAAAACTTATTGAAGACGTCGACATCCTTGGAGATCATCGCTATCAGAATCTCTATTATTTAAGAAGTCAAATTGCGGATGATTTACAACTGATCATCTTTGATAAGAATCAAGAAATAGAAATGATCAGTCAACCATCACTAGAAGGCAGTGAATACTATCGTATTTACAATCGCATTGTTTTGAGTAATGTCATTGAAAATCAGTGGTCAATGAGTATTTTTAAACCCTTTGATACGGACCATAAATACCTTATATATAGTACGTATAAAGATGGATATTACATAATGGTCTTTATGGAAGATCTTCATGTTCTTGAAACGCTTGATGATTTAAAAATAATGATGGCATTAACTGATAACTTTGATAATATCCTTTTCACTTCAAATCAAAATTTAGAAGGGATAAATGGAAAATTAAACACAAGTACCTTGGATCAATATGTGTACCGTAAACAACAATTGCCCATTGGCTTGTACGTGCATACCTTTCAAAATAAGGATGAGGTTTCAATGATCGTAATCACGATGGTCATTGCTCTTATTTTAAGTTATATTCTCATGCAAGGTATAAATAAAAAATCAGCGAAACGCATTGGATCTGAATTTAGTCATTCCATCAAACAGTTGCATGCTGCAGTTAAAGAAATGGAATCTGGAAGAATGATCCACAATGTTGATCTTCAAACTGACGATGAATTTCAAGCATTAGGCGAAGCATTCAACGTAATGAATGAGCGTTTAAACAAACTAATCATTCGTAATGAAAATCTATTAACATTGAGTAAGGATGCAGAAATTAAACAGTTAGAAGCCCAGTTTAATCCACACTTTCTATTTAATACTCTTGAGACGATAAAGTATCTGGTTGATGAAGATCCTATACTAGCAAGTGAGCTCATCATCAAAACAACGATGTTACTTCGTTATAGTATTGATGATAAAAATAATGAAATCCGTTTTAGTCAAGATTTGTCCTATATAAAACACTACTTAGATATTCATAAACTTAGACTTGAAGACCGCTTTACATATCACTTGGATGTTGATGATGCTGTCTTGAATTTGACACTTCCAAAACTCCTTATTCAGCCATTGATTGAAAACAGTTTAAAGCATGGCTTTATTGGACAAATGAATTTACATCTAAGCATTACGGTCTATGTGAAAGAGAATGATCTTTACATTTATATAATTGATGATGGAGGCGGTATGGATCCAGAAATGGTTAAAGATCTGAATCAGTATAACTATGATAGTGATAAGGTGGTTGGCTTTGGAATCAAATCGGTAATTCAACGCATTAAATTAAAGTATGGAAATTCATCACAATTTAAAATTCATAGTAATGATAAGAACACTATTATTGAAATCATCATAAAGGAGCAAGCCAATGAAACATAAAATATTAGTTGTTGAAGATGAAGCTATCATTCGTCGTGGCTTAATCAAATCAGTGAACTGGGAAGATTTCGACCTTGAAATTGTCGGTGAAGCAAACAATGGAAAAACGGCCCTAAGTCAACTTGCTACTACCTATCCAGACATTATTTTATTAGACATCAATATGCCAATCATGAATGGAATTGAATTACTAGAAATACTACCAGAAAACACCTATTCAATTATCGTGTTGAGTGGACATAGTGAATTTGAATATGCACAACAAGCGATAAAATTTGGTGTCGTCGAATATTTATTAAAGCCAATTGATCAAGATAAATTGATTGAAGCCTTAATTAAGGCCAAAGATCGTGTTGACCAAATGCGTAGACTCCCCTCTAAAAATGAGGATGTGTATCAGTTTCTCAATTTGCATCAACATGTTAATTCTATTACACTCACAAAGGCATTAGACTATATAAAAGAGAACTATCAACATAAAATTATTCTTGAAGACCTCGTTAACCAAACAAAAAAAAGTACGACATCTATCAACAATCGTTTTCAACAACATCTAAATATGACATTTAATGAGTATTTAACGTTATACCGTATCCAAATTGCAATTGAACATATTAAGGAACATCAATATCATTTGTACGAAATAGCCGACATGGTAGGATACAACGACTACAAATACTTCAATCAAGTATTCACAAAAGTTGTTGGCGTATCACCTAAAATTGTGAGAACATACTTTACACGTAATCAACAGAAATAAAATGTGACGACATTAGTATCAAATTATACAGACTCATACAAAGGACAGGAGCACTCAAGAATTCTTCTGTCGCTTGTATGGATCGAATAGATTAATGTTAACAAGACTAACATCCTCTTTTCATAAATAATGTAAATATTCAATGCTCATATCGTATTTGATAGTTTAAATACGAAATACAAGATGTTACATTGAGCCTCATAACTACAGACTCATAAGAATAGACCTTAAAAATATAATTAAATATGATATTATAGAAAGTAGTAGCTTTTATGAGGTGATAAAATGAGAAAGGATATATTCTTAAAAATTAGAGAAGAATTAGGTGGTCTAACCGAAGATCAAAAGCGTATTGGAATGTTCATTATTGCAGATTCGGAAAAGTTTATTAATTTGTCGTCAAATCAAATTGCTAAAGAAACGATGACAAGTGGATCAGAAGTCACTCGCTTTGCGAAACGAATGGAATACAGCAGTTTAGAAGCATTAAAGCGTGATGTTTTACGTACAACTCGGATTAATAATGAAGAAGTCGATCCAATATTGAATTTCAGCGATTTCTCTTCAGAGATGTTAACAAAGATGAAAGTATTAATTAAGAATGCAATTGATGATTTGTTTGATATTCAAGATTCTAAAAACATTCAAAGTGCCGTTGAACTTATTAAACAG
Source organism: Erysipelothrix sp. (assembly GCA_012512805.1). Classification (GTDB taxonomy): domain Bacteria; phylum Bacillota_I; class Bacilli_A; order Erysipelotrichales; family Erysipelotrichaceae; genus JAAZDN01. The sequence continues at coordinate 15,136 of JAAZDN010000031.1, forward strand.
GCAAACCGTGTGTATATCTATGCAATTGGGGCGTCTTCACTTACAGCACGTGATTTGTATTTAAAATTAAATCGAGTAGGAAAAAACACAATATTTGAAATGGACTCCCATACGAATACAGAGTTTATTCATAATGCAACACCACATGATGTCGTTATCCTCATATCATACAGTGGACGCAGTAAGGAAATTATTTATCCTGGTGAATTGGCCTTAGCTAAGCAAGTACCAATTATTACGATTACAAGTAATACATCATCAAAACTTGTGGATATGGCATCAGTCTTTATTCCAATTCCTCAAAGTGAGGGTACGATCCGTTCAGGTGCTATTACTTCAAAATTAAACTCACAAATCATTGCGGATCTCCTATACCTTGGAACGATCAAAGATAATTATAATGATATTGAAAAGGATTTGATTGCCACAAGCCGCATAACAAGTATTCTAAAAGAACCAAAATAATGTACATTGACCGCACTAATCATGCGGTTTTTAATTGTTCACAACAAGTTCTCTCATTGAATGATGAAGAGTGAAGATATAAAGGAAGCTTATTAAAGTCATACGATTAGAACGTTTAGTATTTTTAAGCAACTTTTAAAAGTAGTACACATTGATATTTAAGGGTGAATCGCATATAATGAAAGTAGGAAAACGTTTTCTGGAGGTCTATTATGAAGTTAATTGTTCAATACTTTGAATGGTATTTAGATAAGAATGATAATTTATGGAAAAAGGTTGTTGAAGAAACACCTTTATTAAAGCGTCTTGGTGTCACCGATGTGTGGCTACCACCTGCGTATAAAGGAAAAAAGGGATCTGATGATAGTGGCTATGGTGTGTATGACTTATATGATCTTGGTGAGTTTGATCAAAAAGGATCTATTCGTACAAAGTATGGTACAAGAGAAGAATATCTCGATGCAATTTCTAGCCTACAAGCATCAGGTATTAATGTCTTAGCGGATGTCGTATTAAATCATAAACTTGGAGCAGACTATACTGAGGCCGTACTTGCGGATCGCTATGATGAAGAAGAGCGCAGTCAAGTGCTTGAACGAGTAAATATTGATGCATGGACAGGCTTTGATTTTAAGAAACGTAATAATAAGTACTCTGATTTTAAATGGAATAAACAACATTTTACCTCTGTTGATTATGATCAGTTAAATGAGCAATCTGGATTGTATAAATTTGTAGATAAAGAGTGGTCAAATAATATTGATGAAGAGCTTGAGAACTACGATTATCTTATGGGTGCTGATGTTGATTTTAATGATGATGAGGTCATCAATGAGTATTTAAACTGGGGCAAGTGGTATTTAGAAGTAGCACCAGTAAATGGCTTTCGACTTGATGCAATCAAACACATAGACTTTGATTTCTTTCCACTTTGGCTAAAGGCATTACGTCAAAACAAGGAATTATTTGTTGTTGGGGAATATTGGTCATCAGATGTTCGTGCACTAGAGAATTATTTAATGGAATCAGAATATACCATGCAATTATTTGATGTTGCACTACACTACAATTTATATGATGCAAGTCTTTTAAAAGCGGACTATGACCTCCGTGATATCTTTAAAAATACCCTAGTTTTAAATCAACCAGAATATGCTGTAACCTTTGTGGATAACCATGATACACAAACTGGCCAATCTTTAGAATCAATGGTCTTACCATGGTTTAGAGAAATTGCGAATGCGCTTATTCTCTTACGTAATGGTGGTATTCCTTGTGTATTTTATTTAGATTTATATGATGATAACATTCAAAAACTTATGGAACTTCGTTCCTTGAAGTCAAAGACAGTCTATGATTATTTTGATGATCCAGAATGTATTGGATTTTCGTATAACTGTAATCAAGGACTTACAGTACTTATTTCTAATGGTGAAGCCCGCTTCAAGAAGATGTTTGTGGGTCGACATCATGCTCAAAAGGTATTCATTGATCAATTAGGCAACTGTGATGAAGAGGTCATCATCAATGAAAAAGGAATTGGTGTCTTTAAGGTTGAAGCACAAAGTGTTTCTGTCTATAGTTTGAAAGGTAATGAAGATGATTAAACAACTAAAATTTATAAATGAAACTACGATCATGTTAGAACTTACAAAGCCTATGAGTACGATGAAACTCTTAAAAGATAAACAAGACGTATTGTTTAAATTAGAAGGGTTAAAAGGCAATGCGTATCAATTACTGATTGAACGAGGTCTCTTTGAAATTGATGCGCACTTTGAACTTGATATTAATGATCAACTGTATCATATCCCCATGTCATGGCAGTTTATTGATCGTAAATATAGTACGGATGAACCGCTGGGTCTGTTTGTTGAGAATGATCAGTATGGACTCAACTTCTTTTCACCACAAGCCCAGGCTGTATCACTACTGATTTATGATCGTAACCATTCAGATGACATACGCTTTGAACTGCCAATGATAAAGAAAGAGAATTTGTGGACCATAAATAACTTAGAAGAAAAGACGAACATTGATGATTTAACAAACTATTACTACCACATTAAAGTAGAACGTTTTAATGAAACATTCATTGTTCTTGATCCCTATGCAAAGTCTTTAGCTCCATGGAATGGATTTGATGAAGATTACTCTGCAGTTGATGGCCGTAATAGTGCCAAGGCTGCCTTTGTCAATCCTAGTGTCATCGGTCCAAACTTAGATTATGCCAGTATCGATGATTATCGTGGAAGTCAAGATGCGATTATTTATGAGGTGTCTGTAAGAGACTTTACAAGTTCACCTTCTTTAGAGGGACAATTGAATCATCCATTTGGAACATTTTCAGCCTTTATAGAGAAATTAGATTATATAGCATCATTAGGAATAACACACATTCAACTTTTACCTATCATGTCGTTTTATAATATTAATGAAGATTATCGTACGTATCGTGAAGAGGATGTAAGTGTTGTTGGACCAACAACCAATTATAATTGGGGTTATGATCCTCATAGTTATTTTTCCTTATCAGGAGTGTATAGTACAAATGTATATGATGCATCACTTCGAATTGCGGAATTTAAAGAACTCATTGCTGAGATTCATAAACGTAAGATGGGTGTTATCTTAGATGTAGTTTATAACCACACAGCAAAGCTGAGCATTTTAGAAGACATCCAACCGCATTACTATCACTTTATGGAAGCTGATAATACACCAAAGGGAAGCTTTGGTGGTGGCCGTTTAGCAAGCACCCATAAAATGGCAGCACGAATTATGGAAGATTCGCTACTCTACTTTACACAGGAGTTTAAAGTAGATGGCTTTCGTTTTGATATGATGGGAGACCATGATGCACAGACGATAGATAACATTATAAAGAAAGTAAAGACAATCAATCCCAATGCCCTTGTTATAGGAGAAGGGTGGATTTCATATGTTGGTGATGATCATGACCCACAGATTGCGGCTGATCAAAAATGGATATCACATACAAAACATATAGGTGTCTTTTCTGATGAATACCGTAATGAATTAAAATCAGGCTTTCCAAATGAAGGCAGTCCACAGTTTTTGACGAATAAAGTCGTGAATATAAAGAAGCTCTATAGTAATATGCTAGCCCAGCCCACAAACTTTAATGTGAGTGTTCCAAGTAATGTTGTGAGTTATTTAGAGGCCCATGATAATTTGACCTTACATGATGTTATTACGATAAGTTTAAATCTTGATCCACTTAAGGATAAGGATGAAATTGTACAACGATTAAAACTTGCACATTTTATTCTGTTTCTAACACAGGGGACAATCTTTCTTCAAGCAGGACAAGAAATTGCACGCACACGACAAATCGTCCATGATGATTATTTACGTGAAGTAAAACATATGGATTCAAACTTAAGCGAGGATGTCTTAATCAATAAAGGCAAGGACTATCCATACTTTATTGCGAATGCCTATCATGCCAGTGATGCCATCAATCGTTTTGATTGGATGCGTTTAGAAGATGAAGTTTACCATTCCCTCTATACGTATACAAAAGACTTGATTAATTTTAGACGTACGCATAAACACTTTCATATGGAGTCGTATGATGATATAAATAAACACATTGAATGTTTAAGTAAGGATAAGGAAGAAGCACTACAACTTGTATTTAGAATATGGGGCGATAAAGAAGATTATATACTCTTTATAAATGCAGATTCTAAAGCGTATGATTTTGAATGTAATCAAAGTTTAATGGAAGAATTACACACATCAAAAATCATTATAAATAATGAGGGATGGATTACATCAGAGCTGTTTGCACCTTCACTTATTGTGGATCAACAGCTTCGAATTCCAGCACTTAGTGGTGTACTCTTAAAAACTGAAAAGTAGAAAACGTTTTCTAAAATGAGTGTAAACGGTTGCTTTAGAGATTAGTGCATGCTATAATACAAGTGAGAAAACGTTTTCAAAGGAGGAAACATGAAAAAATTATTGAAAGCACTTGTCATTTTGACAATCGCAGCACTTGTTGTTGCATGTGGAGCAAAACCTGGTGACGATAAAGTTGAAGGACCAGTTGTATTAAAAGTTTGGGGAGCTCAAGAAGACCAAGAACTTTTAACTGAAAGAGTTGATGCATTTAAAGCAGCTACCCCAGATATTGAATGGGAAATTACTTTAGGTGTTGTAGGAGAACCAGACGCATATGATATGGTTACTCAAGACTTAGAAACAGCAGCAGACGTATTCACATTTGCAAACGACCAAATCTTTGATTTTGTTGGAGCAGGTGCATTATATGAAGTTACACGTAATAAAGACGAAATCGTATCAGCAAACGTTGCAGGATCAATCGAAGCAGCAGAAGTTGATGGAAAATTATACGCATACCCAATGACAGCAGATAACGGATACTTCATGTACTATGATGCATCAGTATTCACTGAAGACGATGTTAAGTCATTAGACAAAATGTTAGAAGTTGCGAACGCAGCAAATAAAAAAGTATTCATGGATGTATCTAACGGATGGTACATTGCTTCATTCTTCTTAGGAGCAGGAAACACATTAGATATTAAAGACGGAAAACAAGTTACAGACTTCAATAACGAAACAGGTGTTAAAGTTGGGGAAGCAATTCGCGACTTTACAGCACACAACGCATTCTTAACTGGAGATGACGCAATTCTACAAGCTGGAATGGGCGATACAATCGCAGCTGGTGTTTCAGGAACATGGACAGCAGACGGAATCCAAGCAGCATTAGGTGAAAACTACCGTGCGACGAAATTACCTGAATTTAACTTAGGTGGAACACAAACGCAAATGGGAAGTTTCGCTGGATACAAATTCATGGGTGTTAAAACATCTACAAAACATCCAGTTCAAGCAATGATGTTAGCTGAATTCTTAACAAACGAAGAAAGCCAAGTTAAACGTTTCGAAGCTCGTGGAATGGGGCCATCAAACATCAAAGCTGGAGCATCTGATGAAGTACAAGCAAACGTTGCATTAGCAGCATTAGCTGAACAAGCAGCATATGCACAAGGACAAAAGAATGTTCTTGGATCATACTGGGCACCTGCAGAAGCATTCGGTACTGAGTTAGAAGCTAAATCTACTAAAGATATCAAAACAATGCTAGATGAAATGGTAACACAAATCGAAGAAGCACAATAGTATAAGATTACATACAAAAAGGGGCTTATGCCCCTTTAATTATTTTAGATAGGAAGATAACATGAAGAACGTTAACCAAGAGACTAAAAATATTTTCAAAATATTTAAAGCTGGCGATAAGCAAACCCGTCTATCGTTTATATTTATGGGTGCCGGTTCCTTCTTACGCAAACAATATGTGAAAGGATTTGCCTTTTTAGGGGCTCAAATTCTGTACCTATATTATTTGTTTATGACAGGAATTACGCAACTTACTGGACTCGCAACCTTAGGAGTCAATGAACAGGGACAAATATTTGATCCAAAACAACAAATATATATTTATTCGATGGGGGATAACTCAATGTTATTCTTAATCTTCGGGGTTATTTCCGTGTTATTACTTGTTGGTTTTCTATTTCTTTATTATCTAAATATTCAAAGTGCCTATAATAATCAATTACGACTTGAAAAATATGGTAGTTTACCAACGTTTAAAGAAGAAATTCAAGTACTTAAACATGAAAAATTCCATATTACCGTCTTATCAATACCAACGCTACTTACTGTAGCACTTACGATTATGCCATTAATATTCATGATATTAATTGCCTTTACAAACTTTGATAAGAACCACCAACCACCTGGATCGCTCTTTACATGGGTGGGACTCAGTAACTTCAAATCATTATTATATGCAAATCCACTTATATCTGGAACCTTCTTTAGAATTCTCATATGGACATTCATTTGGGCCTTCTTTGCGACCTTCCTTAACTATTTATTTGGAATGATCCTCGCAATGATCATCAATAAAAAGGGAATCAAGCTTAAGAAAATGTGGAGAACGATCTTTGTACTCTCAATTGCGGTGCCACAGTTTGTAACACTCTTACTTATGGCACAACTCTTACATGCTCAAGGACCTGTAAATACACTGTTAATAAATACTGGGCTCATCAGCTCACCAATAGGCTTCTTGATCAATCCTAATATTGTTAGATATACGGTTATTATCGTAAACCTGTGGATTGGTATTCCATATACAATGCTTATTACATCAGGAATCTTAATGAACATTCCACAAGATATGTATGAAAGTGCACGTATTGATGGAGCGGGTAAGGTCACTCAATTTATGAAAATTACCCTACCATACATGCTTGCGGTTACGACACCGTACTTAATTACACAATTTATTGGAAACTTAAATAACTTCAACGTTATTTATCTCTTAACCGGTGGTGGGCCTTTATCACTGGATTACTTCCAAGCCGGACATACCGACTTACTTGTAACATGGTTATACAAACTAACCTTAACCGAAAAGAACTATGCTTTAGCGTCTACGATTGGAATTGTAATCTTCATAATCTCCGCAACTCTAAGTTTAGTTGTATTTAGAAAATTCACACAAGGTGATAAGGAGACGACATTCCAATAATGAAAAAATTAAAAGCAATGCGCCTTAAGGCCAAAAAAAACAATATATTTACATACATCTTATTAACGATCCTATCCTTTATTTGGGTTCTACCGATTGTGTGGCTTGTCATGACATCATTCCGTGGAGAAAAGGGAGCCTTTGTAACATACTTGATTCCTAAAACATGGACACTTGATAACTATATTCGACTCTTTACAGAAACAAGCTTATTTAACTTTCCACGATGGTTTATGAACACGTTGATTGTTGCGATCTTCTCATGTATCATTTCTACGATCATCACACTTTCAACATCATATGCCTTCTCAAGACTACGCTTTAAAGTTCGTAAGCCAATGATGAATATTATCTTAATACTTGGAATGTTCCCAGGCTTCATGTCGATGATTGCGATCTATCATATTCTTAAAATGATTGGACTTGATCAATCACTTGTGGCCCTCGTACTTATTTATTCAGGTGGAGCCGCAATGACATACTATATCTCAAAAGGATTCTTTGATACGATTCCAAAAGGAGTTGACGAAGCAGCACTCATCGATGGGGCAACACGCATGCAAATCTTTACAAAGATTACACTGCCACTATCAAAACCAATTATTATTTATACAGTTTTAATGGCCTTCTTAGCACCATGGGTAGACTTCGTTATGGTCTCCTACATCATGCGTGATAACTACAATAACTATACGGTTGCACTTGGTCTGTTTGAAATGTTAAAGCGTGAAAATATTCATGCCTACTTTACACAGTTTACAGCTGCCGCAGTTATTATCGCCATTCCAATTACACTCTTATTTATCTTCATGCAAAAATACTATGTTGAAGGGGTAACAGGTGGATCAGTGAAATGATAAAACATTTCGTAAAATTATCCATACTCCTTACACTCCTTATAGGATGTGCAAGTCCCACAACAAAGGCAATACCAGAGGAAAATTCAGTCTTCTACGAAATCTTTGTCGCATCATTTTATGATAGTGATGGCGATGGTCGTGGTGATTTACAAGGAGTCATTGAAAAGTTAGACTACGTTCAACATGATCTTGGGGCCACTGGAATTTGGCTCATGCCGATTCATCCATCCCGTTCATATCACAAGTATGATGTGATGGACTATAAGGATATTGATCCAGCATATGGAACAATGGCGGATATGGAAGCACTCATAAAAGAGATGGAAGATCGTAATATGGATCTGATTATCGATCTTGTGATCAATCACTCATCCAATGAACATCCTTGGTTTTTAGAAGCAGTTGAAGAATTTAAAAACGATGCCTGCATAAAGTACTGTGATTATTACACGCTATCAAAAACAGCAGAACCAGGCTATCATCTGAAATATAAGGATCTCTATTATGCAGGAAACTTTGCGGATACGATGCCAGAATTAAACCTAAGTAACCCAGAAGTAAAGAAAGAAATCTTTGATATCGTAAAGTTCTGGGTTGATAAGGGTGTCAGTGGTTTTAGACTCGATGCCACAACACACTACTTTGAAGACAACAGTGAACAAAACATTAACTTCATCAAAGAATTTAGTGATTATGCCTACAGCTTAGATCCTGATCTCTACATTGTTGGAGAAGCATGGAAAAACTCATCCATTATCTTACCGATGTATGCATCAAACATATCCTTCTTCAATTTTGATGTCGCTCAAAATAAAGGACAACTCGTTCGTTCTATCAACAATCAAAAAGGACACAGCCTTGCGAACTACATCATGAATTACAATGAACAGATTCGAGCATACAATCCGAATGGAAAGGATGCCATCTTCTTCTCAAATCATGATCAAGGTCGAAGTGCTTCCTACTTTGCCAATCAAATTGAAAAACAAAAACTTGCAGCAAGTACCTATCTGCTTATGCCAGGAAATGTCTTTATCTACTACGGTGAAGAAATTGGGATGATTGGAAGTGGACGTGATGAAAACAAACGTCTCGCAATGCCGTGGGGTGAAGCAAAAGGAATGACACTTGATCCACAAAACAGTGACTATGAAAAAGAACTTGAGATGGATGTAAAAAGTGAGCAAGCAAATAAGGATTCACTGTTCAATCACTATCAAAAAGTCATCAATACGCGACACACGTTTCCAAGTATTAGCCGTGAACAAGGCATCTCTGTAAAACTTGATGATGAAGCATTGTTTGCGATGCAATTTGATGATATTATAGTTGTGCATAACTTCTCAAGTGAACGCTTAACGATTACCGGTGATTATCATATTGAAGATAATAGCCTCGGTGGTAAAGCACGTAATGGAAGTATTGAACTAGACGGCTATCAAACCGTAATACTCAGTAAAAGTAAATAATTAGAAAGGAGCACTATGGTCACAATCAATGATGTTGCGAAAAAAGCAGGTGTCGGAGTTTCTACCGTATCCAAGGTAATGAACAATTACGACAATGTCTCGGCTGCTACCAAAATGAAAGTTATGGCAGCAATTGAAGAATTGGACTATGTGCCCAACTCTATTGCCAGTGCTTTATCAACAAAAAACTCCAAACGTATTGGACTGGTGGTCTACATTAATAACCATCGTCAAGCGATTGATGAAATCAACATGCAATATTTATTTGGGGCAACGAATCGTTCCTTAGAACTTAATTATGAAGTGATTACGATCTTCTCAACAGAGTTACAAGGTAAAAACACACAAGAAATAAGAAGACATTTCCAATCACTACGCGTTGGAGCACTCATCTTTTATGGGCTCTCAAAAGAGAACAAGGAAATTCATGAACTACTTGAAGAAGATTTCCTACCTTCAGTTGTTGTGGATGCACCATTCTCAGGTCCACGAACTTCTTATGTTATGGTAGATCATATTCAAGCACAATATGATATTGTCGAGCATATGATTAAAAAACATCAACCAAAGAAAATCCTCTACTTAGCAGGACGGCGTAATGGTTATGTTACCGACTTTAGATTACAAGGAGCGGTAAATGCGTGCTTAGATTATAATATTGAGTTAAATGCCCATTATGCAAACTTCTCTGAGAAGGAAGCAATGGCCTTAACCAGTGAATATGCACAGGATGCAGATTTGATTGTCTGTGCCAGTGATTTAATGGCCATCGGTGCCATCTCAGAATTAAAGAAAATGGATATCTTTAGACCCGTATGTGGTTATGATGGTATTACATTACTTGGTTATATTGAGTATCGAATCGATACAGTAAAACAAGATTTTTATAAAATTTCGGTAGATGCAATTGATGAAATTGGCCGCCTTTTAGAAGGTGGTTCGGGTGAAGCAATTACAATGCCACATGAAATTATCTCAATTCAATACGAAGACATCATTCTATAATGAGTCTTCTATATTTTAAACAAAAACGTAAAACGTTTTCCGGGGAGGTAAACAATGTTTAATATTAATATAAAAGAAAGTACTACAGAACAATTATACTCAGCAGTTTTAGCGTATACACAAGATAAAATTGCGGATGTTGAAAGTGTATCAGGAGATCGCACTGTTTATTACATGTCAGCTGAATTTTTAATCGGTAAGTTATTATCCAATAACTTAATGAACTTAAAAATTTATGATGAGGTTGCAGCAGAGCTTGCAAAGTATGGCCGTGACATTACGGAGCTCGAACAGTATGAACCAGAACCTGCTTTAGGAAATGGTGGACTTGGTCGTTTAGCAGCATGCTTTGTTGACTCGATCGCAACACTGGGTATTAATGGTCAAGGTTTAGGCTTAGTCTATCACTACGGACTGTTTAAACAAGTCTTTGAGCGTAATCTTCAAACTGAAGTGAAAGATGTATGGTTAGATAAACCAACATGGCTTCGTAAAACAGACTTTAGTACAACAGTCAAACTTGGTGATTTAAACGTCACATCACGTATGTATGAAATGGATGTTCTTGGATACAACAATAAAAAGAGTGTTCTTCGTCTCTTTGACTTAGAATCCATTGATGATACAGTCATCACAAGTGGTATCAGTTTTGATCAAAGCGAGTATGCAAAAAACTTAGCACTGTTCTTATATCCAGATGATTCAACAGAAGAAGGATTACGTCTTCGTTTTGCACAACAATACTTCATGGTCCAAAGTGGACTCGCATGGATTTTAAAAGATCGACAAGATCATTTACATACCTTAAATGAAGACATCGTCATTCAAATTAACGATACTCATCCTTCATTAACGATTCTATTATTGTTCAAAGAATTATTAAACCATGGCATTGAACTACAAGAAGCAATTAAGATTGTGGAAAATACGTTCGCGTATACAAACCATACGATCTTAGCAGAAGCTTTAGAGAAATGGCCATTAGCATACTTTGAAGCGATTGATCCTAGTTTAGTAGCAATCATTAAACAACTGGATGAAGTCGTCAAAAATCGTAGCGCAGACAAACGTGTTGTACTTGTTGATGAAAATAACTTAGTTCACATGGCATCACTAGCCATTCACTTTAGCTACTCAGTAAATGGGGTTGCGGCACTACATACTGACATTCTAAAGAACTCAGAATTAAAACACTTCAATGATTTATACCCAACTAAATTTAATAACAAAACAAATGGTATTACCTTTAGAAGATGGTTAGCATTTTCAAACAAACCCCTCACAGCATACTTAGATGGCTTAATTGGAAATGATTATATGAGTGATGCAGATCATTTAGAAAAACTGCTTGCTTATCGTGAAGATAAGGATGTTTTAAATACGCTGATCGATATTAAGCATGGTAATAAGGTTCGTCTTCAAAATTACTTGAAACAAACACAGAATATCGATATTAATCCAGATTCAATCTTTGATATTCAAATCAAACGTCTTCATGAATACAAGCGTCAACAAATGAACCTCTTATACATTATTCATATGTATCAAGAAATTAAGGCTGGACTCATCTTAGATCGTCCACTTACCGTCTTCTTTGGATCAAAGGCTGCACCAGCGTATACTATTGCAAAAGATATTATTCACGCCTTATTAACCGTATCAAAAATTATTGAAAATGATCCAGTGGTCTCAAAACAATTACAAGTTGTCTTTGTTGAAAACTACAACGTTACCTTAGCGGAATACCTCATTCCAGCAGCTGATATTTCAGAACAAATCTCACTAGCAAGTAAGGAAGCAAGTGGAACTGGAAACATGAAGTTCATGTTAAATGGAGCCTTAACACTTGGAACACTAGATGGTGCAAACGTTGAAATTGCTGAGCTAGTTGGAGAAGATAACATTTATATCTTTGGTGAACATTCAGAAACAATCATTGAACATTATGCTAAGGCAGACTATGTATCCCGTGATTACTATGAAAACTCAACACTGATTAAAGACGCAGTAGACTTTATCGTATCAGACTTAATGTTAGAGCTTGGAAGTAAAGAAAATCTAAAACGTCTCCACCATGAATTAATCTCTAAAGACTGGTTTATGACTTTAATTGATCTTGAAGACTATATTAGTGTTAAAAACGAAATGTTAAAAGCTTATGAAGACCGTGAAGACTGGAGTCAAAAGACACTGGTCAATATCGCTAAAGCCGGTTTCTTCTCAAGTGACCGTACGATAATGGAGTATGATCGAGACATATGGAAAACAAACAAATATTAACCGAAAGAACATCGGGGATTCTTCTAGGAATCAATAGCTTACCGGGAACATTTGGAATTGGTGATTTCGGAGATGATGCTTATCACTTTGTTGATAAGATGGAAGCTGCGAAAGTGAAGCTATGGCAAATCTTGCCACTCAATCCTGTTGGATATGGTAATTCACCGTATCAAACATACTCAGCCTTTGCTGGGGATGAAATTTATATTTCAATTGAAACACTGTATGCCTATCTTAAGGTAGAGTTTGATAGTGAAAAAGTGATTACAGATCGTATTGATTATGAACAGGTTCGTAACATTAAAAATGCTCATCTTAGAAATGCATACACGCACTTTGTTAAAGATGAAGCTTATGATTCTTTTGTTAAAGAAGCATTTTGGTTAGAAGACTATGTGAAGTTTATGAGTCTTAAAAAACAAAACAACATGCAATCATGGTTAGATTGGACAGTCCATGACGTGAATGAAGATGATTTAGATTTTGAACGCTTCATTCAATACATCTTCTTTATTCAGTGGCAAGATCTAAAAGCGTATGCCAATGATAGAAATGTAAGTATTGTTGGGGACATTCCAATTTACTTAGGTCATGATTCAGCGGATGTATACTTTAATCGTGATCAGTTCTATCTAGATCAAGATGGACGTCCAACCCTCGTTGCCGGAGTACCACCAGATTTCTTCTCTACAGAAGGACAACTCTGGGGAAATCCACTGTACAACTGGGAACAGATGGAAGCGGATCACTATCAGTTTTGGATCAATCGTATGTTATGGAATCAAAAGATGTATGATGTCATTCGCATTGATCACTTTAGAGCCTTTGATACGTATTGGGCAATAGACGCTGCTTCAAATCAAGCGAAGTTAGGTGAATGGGTCATAGGTCCACGTAATGCCTTATTTGATGCGCTCTATGCAGCCTTACCAGATTTGAAGATTGTCGTTGAAGACCTTGGGGATTTACGTCCAGAAGTCTTAGAACTGCGTGATGACTACAATCTCATGGGAATGAAAATTGTGGAATTTTCATTGAACAAATGGGACTTAAAAAATGATGTGAATCTCAATAAAAACTTATTGGCCTATACTGGAACCCATGATAATCAAACGATTGTTGGATGGTTAGAAGAACTTGGAAAAAAAGGTGCACGAAAACTGCGCTGGAACTTGCGTCGTTTAGGTTATAAGAATAAAGATTTGTATCAACGTATCAATCATTATACACTAGGCTTACCATGTAATTGGGCCATCATTCCAATGCAAGATATTATGGGACTTGATAATCGGGCACGTATTAATACACCATCAACGATTGGATCTCCAAACTGGGAATGGAAATTAGAAACCTTAAACAGTATTGAAGCGGGAATGGAATACTTTGGCACTCTCGTTAAAGCGACTAACCGTTAAATAGATAAATAGACCAAATTAAACTTTACATTTAATTTGGTTTTTCTTTAGACAAATTCATTGACTTTGTGAAAATAATACAATAAAGTATAAACATGAACACTAAAGGTGTAGAAAGAGGTTGCATATGAAATATGAAATTTTTGGAGATTTACTTCCTGCAGTCAGGATAAACTTAGAAAAAGGAGAAACAGTCTTTAGTCAAGTTGGGGGTAGAACATGGGCTCGTGGCGATATAGAAACAGAAACAAAGGGTGGTGGACTGGGTAAAATGATGGGTCGAGCATTCACTGGTGAAAGTATGTTCTTAAGTCATTATACAGCGAATGAAGACGCTGAAATTGTATTCTCATCAAACTCTCCTGGAAACATTAAGGTCTTTGAACTTGCGGCAGATCAAAGCATCATTGCACAAAAACACTCATTCTTAGTTGGGACAGAAGATGTTACACTCCAGGCATATATGAGTCGTAAAATTAGTACTGGACTTGTCGGAGGGGAAGGTTTCTTACTTCAAAAGATTACAGGACCAGGTTTAGGTTTTGTTGAAATCGATGGCTATGGTCAAGAAATTGAACTTGGAGTCGGTGAAGAAATTGTATGCGACACAGGCGTTATGGCCGTCATGGATGACACATGTACGATCTCAGTACGTCAAG
>JAAZDN010000032.1 GCA_012512805.1 Erysipelothrix sp.
ACATCAACATCAATATTAATCACTAAAATATCATTATCATATTTAATTGTGATGCCACGATTTTGTTGTAAAAGACGGTTCTCAATTTCGACGTACTTGCTGTCGGCTAAAGTGTATTTTACAATATCACTAATAACACTAGTAGCAATTGCTAAAGTACCAGGTACTTCACTGTTATGTAAAATTTCAATATAATTTGTACTCATCATTATCACCTACTCATATTATAACAAATTAGCGCAAACAATAATAGCATTATTAACTTGATTGAAATACTTTAATATACGTATTAGATTAAAAAAAAGATGATATGTTTCCATACCATCTTAACACGATTAAATTTTCTTTAGTATTTCATCAATACGGGCACCCGTATTCAGTGAATTATCATATTTGAATCTGATTTCAGGAGTCTTGTATGTCGTTAAACGTTGGCTTAACTGAGTTCTTATGAACCCTTTTGCCTTGTTTAAAACCTCAACACGTTCAGTTGGAACTCCACGATCATCAAAGAACGTAACGTATACTGTTGCATAGCTACCATCTTTCGATACAACAACATCAGTTACGGTAATATGACCAAGATTTTTATCTTTTAAATCATGTAAAATAATGTCAGAAATGTGACGATTGATATTACTTTCAAGTCTTTGCTTTGCAATACTCATACTAAAACCTCTTTTCTTTAAACTACGGCTACTTCTTTTTCACCATGTGATTCAATAATATCACCAATTTTTAAGTCATTAAAGTTTTTGATTGTAATACCACATTCAAATCCTTTTTGAACTTCTTTAGCGTCATCGTTAAAGCGTTTGAGTGATGCCATTTCACCGTCATAAATAACGATATCATCACGAATTAAGCGAATGCTAGAGTTACGAACCATCTTACCGTCAATAACCATACATCCAGCAATCGTTCCGATTTTTGAAACCTTATATGTTTCACGAACTTCAGCTTGTCCAAAGATAACTTCTTCAAATACAGGATCAAGCATCCCCTTCATTGCTGCTTCCATTTCTTCAACGAGCTTGTAAATAACGTTGTGTAATCTAATTTCAACATTATCTTCAGCTGCTTTAGAGCGAACATTTGCATTAGGGCGTACGTTAAATCCAAAGATAATAGCATTTGATGCATGAGCTAACATAACATCTGATTCAGTAATACCACCGGCCTGTGCACGTAATACGTTAACACGAACTCCTTCAACATCAATTTTTTCAAGTGATGATCGAACTGCCTCAGCTGTACCTTGAACGTCTGATTTAACGATAACAGGAATTTCTTTCATGTTACCTTCAAGAATTTGTTTTGCGAGATCCTCAAGTGACATTGCACTTGAAACACCACGTTCAGCAGCATCGAGTAAGTTTTTCTTACGTGATGCAACTTCTTTAGCTGTTTTCTCATCTTCAAACACTCTAAATGAATCTCCAGCAATTGGTACTTCGTTTAATCCTAAAATTTCTACAGGAGTTGAAGGTAAGGCAACTTTAATATCATTTCCATGATGATCTGTCATCTTACGAATACGACCTGATGTTGTACCTACTACAATATAATCACCGTGATGTAAGGTACCATTTTGAACGAGTAATGATGCCACAACTCCACGTCCCTTATCAAGTTCAGCTTCAATAGCTGTACCACTTGCTAAACGATCAGGATTTGCTTTTAATTCAGAAACTTCTGCAAGAAGTTGAATTGATTCTAAGAGTGCTTCAACACCTTGACCTGTTTTCGCTGAAACTTCAAGGAACATTGTATTTCCACCCCAAGCCTCAGTTACAAGTCCTAATTCTGACATTTCACTAATGATACGGTCTGTGTTAACACCTGGTTTATCAATCTTATTAATGGCAACGATAATTGGAGAATTCGCAACTAAGGCATGATCAATGGCTTCCTTAGTTTGTGGCATAACACCATCATCAGCCGCAACAACGATAACGACAATATCCGTTACCTTAGTACCACGTGCACGCATTGCAGTGAAGGCCTCATGTCCTGGAGTATCTAAGAATGTAATTAATTTATCGTTAATTTTAACTTGATAGGCACCTATATGTTGTGTAATTCCACCAAACTCACCATCAGTAACATCAGTTTTTCTAATTGTATCAAGTAATGATGTTTTACCGTGGTCAACGTGTCCCATAATTGTGACAACTGGAGCACGTTCAACAAGGTCTTCCTCATTATCAATAATTTCAGATTCAAAGTCCATTTCTTTTTCAATAGCATCCACTTCAAGTGTTGCTGTTACATTTAATTCTAAGGCAATCAATTCTACTAAATCAGAAGCTAAAGGATCATTGATCGTAACCATTGAACCTAACTTAAACATGATTTTAATAATTTCTCCCGATTTTCGTTCTAAACGTTTCGCTAAAGCTCCAACCGTTATACCTTCATAATAAGATACAGTTGTTGGATAATTAATGACAACGGGTGCCGTATTACGACGTTTCTTACGATAATTACGGTTACGATTGTTGTTATTACGATTCATATTTTTTCCCATATCTTCACCTCTTTCTACATATTGTCTAAAATTCCTTTTGAAAATCCATGATCAATAATTAATGCTGTCTTTGCTGTTGTTTTACCAACGGCTTGATTTAAAAGCACATCATCAATCACACGATATTTCACGTTATAATGTTCAGATCGATTGATTAATTGCTTCATTGTTCGATCTGAAGCGTCACTACTTATAAGGAGTAAGGCTGCCTTTGGGCCCTTTAAGGCTTCAAAAGCAGTATCTCCATATAAGATCTTACGAGCACGGTTTGCCATGCCCAATAAACCACTTAACTTAGCTGTTTCCATCAATTAAACTTTCTAATTCAGTATAAATTGAATCAGGAATATCTACTTCTAGTGCCCGTTTAAAGGCATTCTTTTTGCTAGCAAGTTCAATGTTTTCTAAACTTAACTTTAAATATGCACCACGACCATTTACTTTTCCTGTTGTATCAATGACCACTGTTTTATCAGGGGTCCGTACAATTCGGATCAGCTCATTCTTATCATACATCTGTTGTGATGCTAAGCATTTTCGTTTTGGTGTTTTTCGCATTGTAACTCCTATTCGTAATAATCTTCGAATTCTTCGAAATCAATCTCATCTTCATACCAAGAGTTATCAATTTTCTCTTGTTGTTTTTCAATTGCATCAAGTTCCTCATCGGTATACTCTGGAGCAATTTCATATTCTAGATCTGAATAATCAATTTCAGGTTGATCTTGTTTTTTACTATCATAGCGTGCCTTACGACGTGCAGCTGCTGCTTCGCGCTCAGCAATTTTTTGAAGTGCAATCGTTGGATCCGCAAGTTTTTCAAACTTAGAAACATATTCTTCCTTCGCTTCACGTGGCTCAACCTTCTTAACACGTTTAACGGGAGTTTCAACAACTTCTTTAATGACTTCAACGACTTCAACTGCTTCTACAGTATCTTCAACATTGACCTCTGTTTCTTCGACAACGACATCTTCTGCCATTTCAACAACTTCCACAACATCTTCAGTAGTGTCATCAATAATTCCAACTTCAACATCAGGTTGCATGTAGTCCTCATCATCATTAATAACTTCTTCGAATTCTGGTTCAACAAGTATTGTTGGCTGATTCGCAAGTGCAATACTTTCATAATCAATACCTAGTGCTTTAATGTCTGTTAATGATTTAATATCAATTTTTTTGTTAATAAGCTTCACTGCAAGTTTCGCATTTTTACCACCACGTCCAATTGCAAGTGATAATTGATCATCTGCTACAACGACAGTGACACTACGTTCATCATCTGTTGGTAAGACGTATAAGACTTCAGCTGGAGCAAGTGAGCTCTTAATGAGTTGGTCAACATCGTTTGTCCATTCAAAGATATCAATTTTCTCACCTTGTAATTCTTCAATAACTTCTTGAACACGTGTTCCGCGTGGTCCAATACATGCTCCAATTGGATCAATGTTTGGATCTTTTGAGAAGACCGCAACCTTCGTACGATCACCCGCTTCACGAGCGATTGCTTTAATTTCAACAACACCTTGATAAATTTCAGGAACTTCCATTTCAAAGAGACGGCGTACAAAGTGATCATCAGAGCGTGAAACAATAATTTGTGCCCCTTTTGAATCTTTGTTTACTTCTGAAATAACAACTTTTAATTTTTGTCCTTCATAGTAGTGTTCACCGGGAATTTGTGCGGATAATGGCATAATTCCGTGTGCCTTACCGAGATCGACAAATAAGAATCGGTCTTCAACAGTATCCACTTGAACCGTAATCATTTCATAAAGTTGGTGAATGTATTCATCATAAATACCTTGTTTTTCAGCTTCACGAATTTTTTGTTTTAAAACGTTTTTTGCAAGTAATGCAGCTGGACGTCCAAGTTCACTTATTTCATGTTCTAATAAGATTTGATCCCCAATTACAGCGTCAGCCTTATCATCAACAGCTTCTTCGAGTGATAATTCTGTATCAAAGTTTTCGACCACTTCAACAACATCAAACACTTGGTAAATTCTAATTTCATCTGTTTCTTCATCCATATCAACTTTAATATTCGCGTCATTGGCATTAATATGTTTCTTAAGTGCCTTTGACAATGCTTCAACTAAAGCTTCTTCAATAATATCTTGGCTAATGTTACGATCTTCTTCAATAGAACGAATCGCCGC
>JAAZDN010000033.1 GCA_012512805.1 Erysipelothrix sp.
AAAAGAATAGGAGAAAAGATATATGATTAATAATGTAGTATTAGTTGGCAGACTAACTCGTGATCCTGAATTACGTAAGACGCAGTCAGGTACGTCAGTATTATCTTTTAGCATTGCAGTTAACCGTCGATTCCAATCGCAAGAACAAACAGCTGATTTTATCAACTGTGTTGCGTGGAATCAAACTGCAGACTTCTTATCTCGTTATGCAACTAAGGTGCATTAATGAGTGTAGAAGGAAGAATCCAAACAAGAAACTATGAAGATAAATCAGGAAATCGTGTGTACGTAACTGAAGTTGTTGCGGAACAAGCACAATTACTTGAAAGTCGTGCTGAGGCTGAACGCCGTCAATCGAATGCTGGTAGTCAAAATTATAATCAATTTGATAAACAACCAAGTTATTACGAAAGTAACGATTCTGTCAATGTAGAAGAAGAGTTCGGAGGGCCAACACTAGATATTTCTAGTGATGATCTGCCATTTTAAATAGATAGGAGCAAAGACAATGGGTTTTAGAAAATTCAGACCAAGAAAAAAAGTTTGTCATTTCTGTAAAAACAAAGTTGACCATGTAGACTATAAAGATGTAGATCTTTTAAGAAAATATGTTTCAGCTAATGGAAAAATCATTCCAAGAAGAGTGACTGGAACTTGTGCTAAACATCAAAGAGTTTTAGCAACAGCAATTAAGCAATCTCGCGAAATGGCTTTAATTCCATACGTAGCGGAATAATAATGATTTAAACAAGCCTTCGTATTTTTTACGGAGGCTTTATTTTATGTGGAGGTTATATGAATAAAAAAGTACGTGCAATAACAGAAGGAGCATTTATGAGTGCCTTAGTAGGACTCTTAATTGTCTTAGATGGTCAAAGTGGCTTACTCATTGATGGCTTACTTTTTTGGATTATTCCAATCCCTGTCATCATATATTCAATAAGACATTCATTAAGTGCAGGATTAATGGTCAGTACGGCTACAACCATCATGGCTTTTATATTAACCCTACCACATATTGCCTTACTCATTGGATTCTCAAATATAATAGGATTAGCCTATGCATTTTCAGTTAAAAAAGAGTATCCTCAAGCGATCGTCTTTAGTCTTACCTTTGGTGCAACCGCAATTTATTATATATTATCAATGGTAATCTTTGCGGGCTTCTTCGGATACGATGCCTTAGCAGAGATTAGTGAGATAACGAAGATGGTGACATCCATCGTTCATGGTTTAATAAATGAGGACGTAAATGTTGTAAAGATATTATATTTGTATAATCCCTTTTTTAAAATGTTAACGATGTTTCCTTTATTTTTACCACTGACGATTGCACTGCTTCAAACTTTTATAACGCTGATGGTCAGTAAAATTATACTAACACGACTTAAATTAATGGAATTTGCTCCAGTGAGTATCTTTAAATTTAAACTAAATAGTTGGATTGGATATCCACTCATGCTTTTTGTGATCGTGACAATTATCATAGAGTTTTCAACTAATTTTCACTTTGATAGTGTTATAATGTTAGTACAATTCATTGGACAATTGTTATTTATTTATATTGGAATATTATGTAGCTTAACAATTGTAATTGTGAAACGTGTTCCGCTTTTCTCAATTGTTGTTGCCCTTTTAACATTGAGTTTTCCGTATGTAACAATGGTCATTGGAATGCTGGACTTTGTATTTAATATTCGTGTATTAATAGTTAGGAAGGTTTTGAATGAAAGATAAAATTGAACAATTAAAATTTAGTGCAGTTATTGGAATTTTAATCCAAGTTGTCGTTTTCACCTTATTTATCTTTTGGAATGGGATCACACAATCAACCTTTGTGATGATTTTCTTACTCGTATTTGAAACTGCTATCCTCTTCTATATCATATCTACCTATGAGCGTGATTTAAATAAACAGATTGTTAATCTTAAAGAAATCGTCGGAACTGAAACATATGATGCCTTCTTATTTGGAAATATTGGCTTAGTTGTCTATGATGAAGACTATAAGGTTATTTGGATGAGTGATTATTTTAAAAGTGTTAAAGTGAATGCTAAAGACATGAAAGTAACAGAATGGTTACCTGAAATTATCCCTTTATTTAACGGTGATGTGGACGTTATTGATGTTGAATATGAAGACTTTGTCTTCAATGTTGTACGAAATTCAGAGGCACGATTACTCTACTTTAAAGACATTACAACAGAGTATCGCGTGATTGAAAAATATACAAATGATGCACCAGTAATGGGACTTATCCACTTGGACAACTATTTAGAATATACACAGTACGAAGAAGAATCTCGCGTGTATTTTGTTGATAGTATTGTAAAACAAAACTTACTCAACTGGGCAAGTGAAAATGATATCTTTATTCGACGATTACGAAACGATCGATACTTGGTCCTGTTGAATCATGAAGTGTTTGAAGAGATAAGTAAAACCAATTTTTCAATCATGCACAAGATTCGACGTGAGGCTCAAAACAATGATCTAGCACTTTCACTCTCAATGGGATTTGCGCTTGGAACCTCAGAGTTTACAGCACTAGAAGAGTTATCCAATGACCTTTTAGAACTTGCTCAAAGCCGTGGTGGAGACCAGGTAGCAGTGCGTGTTATGAACGAAGAAATAAGATACTATGGTGGAAACACTCAATCACGAGAACGCCGAAGTAAGGCTCGTGTTCGTGCTATATCCCAATCCGTTCGAGAACTTGTAGATGCGAGTGATAAGGTCATACTCGTCTTCCATAAAAATATGGACTTTGACTGTCTTGGATCAGGCCTTATATTAAGTAAGATGATTAAAGACCAGAAGAAAGATGTCTATTTGGTCACTGAGAGTGGTGGCATTGAATCTAAGCTCTTATCATCATTAAAAGTAAATGGGAGCATTCTAGAAAAAGATCATAAATTTATAGATGAAAAAGAAGCACTCAATCTATTAACGTATAACACCTTAGTCGTCTTATTGGATCATCATAATGATACTGTATCAAATGGTGCTGATGTTATAGAACAAGCAAATAAAGTAGTCATTATTGATCATCACCGTCGTACTACTGATTATAATTTCCAACCCGTATTAGCATATATTGAATCATCAGCATCAAGTACCACTGAAATGGTCACTGAAATGTTACAATATCAAGAGAAGCGTGTTGCGATAACACCACTTGAAGCGACCTATGCCTATACAGGTCTTATCGTTGATACGAATGGATTTATTAATCGTGTGGGTAGTCGAACCTTTGAGGCAGCATCAATTCTTCAAAAATTTGGAGCTGATGTCCGCTATGCTAATGAGCTATTAGATGATAGTTTTGATGACATTCAAAAGAAAAATAAGATCTTTGAAAATGTCGTTAGAAAAGTGGATGAAGGTGTAATGTACGCACCCGTCTTTGATGGAACGATTATTCCACGAGGATTAATATCAAGTGCTGCAGATGAGTTATTAAGTGTACAAGATATTAAGGCGGTCTTTGTTGTATCCGCTATATCGAATGATCGTGTTGGAATCTCTGCCCGTTCACGTGGCGAATTTAACGTTCAAAAAATAATGGAAAAACTTGGAGGAGGCGGTCACTTTAATGCCGCAGCTGTCCAAAAAGAAAATATGAGTATCGAAGCGCTTGTGGCGCAATTAGAAACAGTCGTAGAAGCGTACTTAGAGGAGGTATACAACGATGAAAGTAATATTGTTGGATGATGTAAAAAAAGTAGGTAAAAAAGGTGAAGTTGTCGAAGTAGCAACTGGATATGGACGTAACTTCTTAATTCGTAATAACTTAGCAGTCATTGCATCAAGTGGAAG
Organism: Erysipelothrix sp.; assembly: GCA_012512805.1. Classification (GTDB taxonomy): domain Bacteria; phylum Bacillota_I; class Bacilli_A; order Erysipelotrichales; family Erysipelotrichaceae; genus JAAZDN01. Next base: position 3,821 of record JAAZDN010000033.1, read on the forward strand.
TATGGACGTCTTAAAAGGACAGAAACAAGAAGAAGCAGATCATCAAGAGTCCTTAAAGCAACAAGCACTTGTTGATAAAGAAAAAATAGAAAAAATATCACTTGACTTCTTTTTAAGTGTTGGGAAAGAAGGAAAATTATTTGGTTCCGTCTCTTCTAAACAAGTAGCAAGTGAATTAAATACACGATTCAAAATTAAGGTTGATCGTCGTAAGTTCTTAGACAATGGACCATACAATCATTTAGGCATTAACAATGTTGACGTTGAACTGTATAAAGGTGTCATTGCAACAATTAAAGTTCATATAAAGGAAAAGAAGTAAAATGGCACGCACACTACCGAGTAGTGTCGATGCTGAACAAGCAATCTTAGGCGCAATGCTAATGTATCCGAACGCTGTTCAAGCAGCCGTCGAATATGGTTTATTAGCAGAGCACTTCTTTTTACTATCGCATCAACAACTTGCTCAAACAATGTTTGATATCTTTGAAGAGAATAGTCCTGTTGATCCTACGATCTTAAAAACACGCTTAGAAGACTTAAACATTCTAAATAGTGTCGGTGGACTTGACTATATCTTAGCACTCACAGACAGTGCAACAACGTCCGCAACCTTAAAACACTATGTTGAGATTATTATAAATAAGCATACCCTACGCCGATTAATGGAGGCAATGGGAACCTTAAGTGATGAGGCCGCAACAAATCCAAGTGATATTGAAGGAATTATGGATAGTGCTGAACGTGCAATCTATAACATTACACGATCACGCCGTAGTGAAGACTTTAGAACGTCTAAAGAAGTCGTTGAAGCCGTACTTGAAAGTATTAAATTAAAAAGTGAATCTGGAACGAATATTACCGGAATGAAAACAGGCTATGGAGATCTTGATAACATTACCTCAGGGTTTCAACGCGGTGATTTAATTATCCTCGCTGCCAGACCTTCAGTGGGTAAGACAGCCTTTGCTTTAAATGTAGGTGTAAACATGGCACTGTACAATGATTTACCAACCGCAATCTTTTCTTTAGAAATGCCTGCCGAACAATTAATGTCTCGTATTCTTACCTTTGAAAGTGAAATTAAAGGAACGAAATTACGTGATGGTACATTAAGAAGTGATACAGAATGGAATAAATTATATGAGGCCGCAAACCGCGTTAAGGAAGCAAAGATCTTTATCGATGATAGTCCGTCCTTAAGAATTTCAGACATTTTTTCAAAATGTCGTAAACTAAAAGCTGAACATGATTTAGGCGTCATCATTATTGACTACTTACAGCTTATGGAATCAAATAAAAATGCAGAAAGTCGACAACAAGCCGTATCTGAAATTTCACGTGCCTTTAAAGGGTTAGCACGTGAACTGGACGTACCTGTTATCGCTTTATCACAATTATCACGGTCAGTTGAAACTCGTGCGGATAAACGCCCGATGTTATCTGACTTACGCGAATCAGGGGCAATTGAACAGGATGCCGATATCGTCATGTTCTTGTATAGGGAAGACTATCACAGTCTGGAAGAAGAAGCTGATCGCCAAGATACTGATGTCATTATTGCGAAACACCGTAACGGATCACTCGCAGACGTCAAACTCGTCTTTGACAAAACGATTAATAAGTTCTTCTCCCGTGTCAATCACCCAGGAGTGAATTTTTAATGAATAAAAACAAAACAATACTTGTCCTATCGATCATTACACTAGTTAGTGCAATGTTCTCATTTGTGCCAGAAATTATTAATGCGAAAAGTGAAGTAAGTTTATTAAACAGTAACTTACTACAGGCAACGAATCAATCAAAGATAGAACAAAAAATATTAAATGAAACAAAATTACCCGTCTCACAACGTGTTCTTTATGCGAATAATGAAGTCATTGGTGTCGTCAGTGATTTAAGTCGTATTGAAGAAGTCATTGCTACGATAGGAATTGAAGAATACTCACAAGATTTTCCTGATTCACAGCTTGTGCTTGGAGATGATGTTTTTATTGCGGAAGAAATGTTGAATTTTCAATATGAAAATATTGATGATCAAATTATTGAATACATTGTCGACAATGATCTTTTAGCAATCGAAACAAATAAGGTAACCTTTAGTAATGGAGCAGTAATCTATGTAAAGAATGCCGTCGATTTTGATGAAGCAAAAGATGAGTATCTTTTAAACTTCATTGCAGAAGATGATATGAAATACATTAAAAACAATGAAGCTGTACCTTATGATCCGAATGCCTACTCCACAACGCCACTTAGTTTAGAAATTGTTGAAAAGACAAATCTAACAAAGGGATATGCATCAAAGGAAAATATCTTAAAAGATAAGCGTGAAATTATCGAGTTTTTATCCTATGGATACAGTACAGATAAACAGTTTTATACAATTGAAGCCTTTGATACAGTGGATGGAATTGCCTATCAAGCAGGAATTTCACCACAACAATTACTTACCATTAATCCAAATATTAAATCACGTGAACAATTATTAAAAGAAGGTGATGAGATTAATGTAACCTTCTTTGACTCGCCAATTAACGTTATCGTTAAAAAACGTGCTGTGAAGCAAGAAGTTGTGTATCCAGCATCAACCTTATACGTCAACGATCCAACCTTACGTGAAGGAAGTACGTATATTAAAACACAGGAAGAAACAGGAAGTAAACGGGTTGTCTATGAAGAAACATATGTCAATGGTGCGCTTAAAGATGGCTCAACAATATTAGATAGTGAAATTCTAAAAGAGCCCGTCCGTGAAGTTATTTATAAGGGAACAATGATTGTTCCAAGTATTGGTTCAGGTCGCTTTAGATATCCAGTTGATAATCCAAGCTTAACGTGTGGATGGTACTGTTATGCGGGTCATACTGCGAATGACTATCAGAATCGATACAACCGCTACGGTAGTGTTAGAGCCTCTGACCGTGGAACTGTTCAAGTTGCTTCGTACCATAGTATTAATGGATATTACGTATGGATTAACCACAATAACGGATACAGAACATATTATGGACACTTTAATGGTCCTGCCTATGTACGTCCCGGACAAGTAGTCGAACGTGGAGAAGTTATTGGTCAAATTGGAATGACAGGTGTAGCCACAGGACCCCATGTTCACTTTATGATTCAATACAATGGACAATATATTAATCCTTCAGTATTGGTAGGTTATTAAATGAAATTTTATGTACTAGCTAGTGGATCAAAAGGAAATTGTACCGTCATTCAAAGTGGTGAGAGTACAATTGTTATTGATGCGGGTACAACGGATCGACATTTAAAAGCCTCATTTAAAGAAATCAATATTGATTACAAAAATGTGGATGCACTCTTGATTACGCATACACATAGTGATCATATTAATCGGATTAATTTATTTAAGGATATAACGATGTATACCCCAGAGTTTCTTGGAGATAAATATCGTCAAAAACCATTGTATGGTGAGGATCAATTTCAAATTAAAGATTTTGAAATTGAAACAATGACGCTTTCGCACGACCGAGCATTAACGCTCGGTTATATTATTAAAAGTAACAATCAAAAATTAGTGTATGTTACAGATACTGGCTACTTCAAAGATAATCATCTTGAAGCCATCTATAATGCAGACTATTACATCTTTGAAAGTAACCATGATCCAATGATGTTAATGGAAACAGATCGTCCCTTTATCTTAAAACAGCGGATAATGGCCATGGATGGTCACTTGAGCAATGAGGACAGCGGTTTGGTCTTATCACGAAGTGTAGGTACACATACTAAAGAAATTGTTCTAGCCCATTTGAGTGAAGAAGCCAATGATCATCACTTGGCTCTACAATCAATGCGTGAACATATCTACGATGAAAAGATAATAATTAAAGCAGCAAAACAATTTGAAATACTATATGGAGGTCAAAATAACGATGAAAGATAAAAGTAAAAAATCTATATTTGGAATATTAATGTGCACGTTAGTGTTATGGAATATTTTTATAACTATAAAACTATATGAAGATCAACCATCAGGTGATCAGGAAGGTAGTATAACAAATAACGTACAAAATATATCGTACGCAACAACAGACTTAACAAAGGCTTCTGAAAAAGGAATACTGCGTACCGTCGCAATTAGTACAGATACAGGATCAGGAAGTGGAGCAGTATATAAAACAGTTGCTGCAGATAATCAATATGAAGTGACGATTATTACAAACAATCATGTTGTTGGAAATAATAAGCAGGTTAATGTGTTATTTGCAAATGGACAAACGATTGAAGGAGACGTTGTTGGTGGAGATTTATTCACTGACTTAGCCGTCGTTAAAGTTGTAACAAACTTTGCGGTTGATGCCTTTGATATCGGTGATTCAGAAGGATTAAGAAATGGAGAATGGGTCTTAGCTGTCGGAAGCCCACTTGGATTAGAATTCAGTGGTTCAGTAAGTGAAGGTATCGTCTCTGCAACTGAACGTATCATTGGAGTTGATCTTAATAATGATGGAACGGATGATTGGGACATGCTTGTTATTCAAACAACAGCCGCAATCAATCCCGGTAATAGTGGTGGAGCGCTCATCAATCTTAATGGAGAACTCGTAGGTATTAATTCTATGAAGATTTCACAAGAAAGTGTAGAAGGAATTGGATTCGCAATTCCAATTCAAGAAGCAATCCCTATTGTGGAACAACTCATTGAACATCAAAAAGTAGTTCGTCCACTTATCGGAATATCAGGTCGTAGCATTAGCGATTATTCAATTGCCCAACGAAGCTACTACGGATTACCGCTCGATGTTGAATCAGGTGTTGTCGTTACAGATATAGTGAGAAATGGTGCTGCGGATAAGGTGGGTGTAAAAGTGGGTGACATTATCGTTGAAATGAATGGTGAACCCATTGAAAACTTTAAAACCTTCCGTATTAATCTTTACAAACAATTACCAGGTGATGAAATTAAAGTGAAGATAAATCGTGCAAATCAACTTGAAGAAGTTACGATTACGCTCGAATGATTCAATTAATCGTCGTCGGTAAACTTAAAGAAAAGAGCATGCAACAGTTAAGTGATGAGTATACAAAGAGAATACAACCGTATCACAGATTGAAAATCACTGAACTAAAAGACTACAGTAATTCCAATAAAATGGATGCGATCACTAAAGAAGGTGATAGTATCTTAAAGAGTATTAAAGATAATGAGTATATTATTATCTTAGATCTAAAAGGCAAGGATCTTACGAGTGAGGCGTTAAGTGAAAAAATTGATCAAATATTTACGAATCACAGTTCAAACATTACCTTTATCATTGGGGGATCGATGGGAATTGATCCACGAGTAAAAGCACGAGCAAACTTTAGTTGGAAACTTTCAAATTTAACATTTACCCATCAATTTGCCCGTATTATTGCATTGGAACAAATCTATCGTAGCTTTAAAATTTTAGCAAAAGAACCATACCACAAGTAAGCGGTTTGATGCTATAATATACACATCGGAGGTCGTAGTATGTATCAATTAAATCCAAATGAAAAATTAGAATTAAAAGTTGAATCAACACCAAAGATTAAGGTTCAAAAAGAATCAGGTTATTTATTAGTTCTTGGAATTATCTTAGTACTTGTAGCACTCTTTTATAATTTTGCGAGTAAACAAGATTATATTTTAAACTTTATTACGATTGCTTCAGCAATCGGTAGTGTTATTGCCTTTGTAGCGTATTTTGTCATGGTAAATAATGCCAATAAAACACCTAAAGAAATATACTACATTACAAACACACGTGTTATTGCCGCAGATACTGAAGGAAACCTTATACAAGATGTATTGCGTAAGAACATTAAGCGTATTGAAGGCGTAAATGTTGCCCGTAATAAAGGTGATATTGTGATCAATCCACGTTTACTGGATCCGCAGGCAAAGTATAAACAAGAATTAAAAGGAAACCGACAACAAAAGTACACAAAAGACACATTTATTCTTAAAAATGTTGCACATATTCGTGAAATTTTGGAAACGGTTAAAGGTTAAGCCTAATTAGTTGCTTAATTATGATATTTAGTATATATTTAATATAGAAGATGGAGGTATATTATGAAGAGTTTTACAGCAGAAATTATTGATCCAGTAGGATTACATGCTAGACCAGCAACGATTGCGGTTTCAGTAGCAAGCAAATTCAAGAGTGATGTTACTATTGGTTTTGATGGCCAAGAAGTTAATATGAAATCAATTCTTAATATTATTTCTTTAGGTGCTACACCTGGAGCAATGATTACAATCAAAACTGATGGTGAAGATGAAGAAGAAGCATTAGAAACAATCAGAGAAACATTACAAGCGCAAAAAGTAATAGCTTAGTAAAAGTTTTAGAAGGCGCTGCCTTCTTTTTTTATGGAAAGGGATAACTATGGAAAAAGTGTTAAACATGTGGCTAGATAGCCCAAACGTAAGTGATGAAGATAAACAAACCATTTTAGCAATGAATCACACCGAAAAACAGGAAGCATTTTATAAGGATGTCGAATTTGGAACGGCTGGAATGCGTGGTTTAATGGGAGTGGGAACAAATCGTATCAATGACTTTACGATTGCTCGTGCAACCCAGGCATTTGCAGAGTACATCAATGCACGTAATGTTAACAAGCGTGTTGCGATTGCCTATGATAATCGAAATAATTCACGTCACTTTGCAAACATTAGTGCCCAAGTACTTGCCCATAATAACATTGAAGTGTACATTTATGATGAAGTGATGGCAACACCACTCCTTTCCTATGCTGTACGACAACTTGATTGTGGAGGTGGTATTAATATAACCGCATCACACAACCCTAAGGAATATAACGGCTTTAAAGTATATGATGAAACAGGCTCACAACTTGTAACACGTCTTGCGAAAATTGTTGTGGATAATGTATCGAAACTTGATAACTACTTAGATATTATTAAACCGAGTACGGATGCTGCAAATGCACTCATTCATCACATTGATAAAAAGGTAGTTGAAAAATATACCCAAACCATTTTAAACTTACAATTTCAACCAAACCAAACCGAAGACTTTCATCTTGTATACTCACCACAACATGGTGCAGGTGTCAATGTCATTCCGCAGCTTTTAGACAAGGCGGGCTACCACTATTCACTTGTAAAAGAACAGGCAACACTTGATGGAAACTTCAGTAATACAGAATCGCCAAATCCAGAAGATAAGGCAGCCTATACACTCGCCTTAAAACAAGCTAAGGTTGAAAATGCTGATATGGTCGTAACAAGTGATCCAGATGCCGATCGTTTAGGTGTTGCGATCAAACATAATGGTGAGTACATCTTATTAAATGGTAATGAGACAACATCAATTATGTTAGAGTATATTTTAAAGCAAAGACAATTAGCGAATACACTTCCACAAACTCCATTTGTAGTCAATACAATTGTTACAAGTGACTTGGGATCTAAGATTGCTCAAAGTTATGGTGCAACAATGCAAAAAACCTTAACAGGATTTAAGAATATTGGAAGTTTAATGGAAAAAGGTGATAACCTTAAAAACTATGTCTTTGGTTATGAAGAAAGTTATGGATCACTACCCTTTGCTATCGTTCGCGATAAGGATGCGGTCAGTGCAACCCTGCTCTTAGCTGAAATGGGAAGTCAGGCTAAAAAACAAGGGCTAACCTTAGTGGACGTCTTAAATGAATTATACAAAAAACATGGTTATCATATTGATACCCAACAAAGTATCACAATGGCAGGTCTTGATGGACCAGAAAAAATTGCTGCAGTGATGGCAAAGTTCTATGAACAAACTATTGGAACAACAGACTTTGGTGACATTGAAGTGATTGAAAACTATGCAACATCAGAGCGTATTGATGCAAAAAATACCACACCATTAGATTTTGAAAAAGCAGACGTCTTTAAAGTGTTCTTCAAGGATATGGGATGGATCGCAATACGTCCAAGTGGTACAGAGCCAAAAATTAAAGTATATTATGGTGTAACAGGAAAAGATGAAACTGCCGCACAAGCAAATCTAAAACAACTTGAAGCATACGTTAAAATAAAAATAGATTAGAGGTAATTATGGAAGGTCGAAAAGAGTATATTGTTGAAATAACAAAAGCAGCACAACAGATTATTTTAACGAAGTTAAATGATAATTATGCAATTGATATTAAGAACAACAATCAATCGGATATTGTCACTGAGATTGATATTGAAGTTGAGAAATTTCTTGTCAATAAAATTAAGGAACGTTATCCAAATGATGGATTTATTACGGAAGAGAATACAGTCTGTGATCCAAATAAAGATTATGTATGGATTATTGATCCCATTGATGGAACAATGAACTTTGTATATGAACAACGTGACTTTGCGATTTCTATTGCCCTCTATCATGAAGGTATTGGAGAAGTTGGGGTTGTCTGTAATGTTGTTAATGATGAGATGATTGTCGGTGTACGTAATGAAGGTTTAAGTGTTAATGGTATAAAACCATCACCTTTAACAACAGTGAACTTACGTCAATCAATCATTGATGTATCACTTCGTACAATGGTTACACTTAATGAAAAAGGAATTGCGAACTTATTCAAGATGAGTTCAAGTATTCTTTCACATCGAAATATTGGTTCCGCAGCCATTCGTATCTGTGATGTTGCCCTTGGTCGTGCCCATATGTATATTTCAGATACCTTATGTATTTGGGACTTTGCAGCAGGAATCATTATATTACGTGAAGCAGGTGGATACGACAACTATATGGAAGAAGAACTTAAATTTACAAGTGATCGTGTTGATTTAATGGTTGCGAATAACAAAGGAATTGTTACAGAACTCAAAGATAAATTTTATTTTAATAACTAAATATGCAAAAGCATATTTTTTTATATTCATAATGTAAATGCAGTTACAATAAAATGAAAATCTTACAAAAATAATGTATAATAGAACATATAGAAAAGAGTGAGAAATTATGAGTGTTAATTTACCATTAAGAGCCGATGTTCCCGTTAAAGAAACGTGGGATTTAACAGGCATATATGAAAATAATGAAGCATGGGAAACAGCATATACTAAAGTAGAAGCCCAATACAGTGATATTAAACAATTTGAAGGACACATTCTTGATAGTCCACAAACCTTATTAGATTTATTAAAATTCAATGAAGAAATTTCATTACAAGTGATGCACCTCTACGTATATACACACCTACAATCTGATACGGATGTCAGTAACAGTTTATACTTAGGCATGCAAACACGTGCGATCAATTTACTAACAAAGATTCAAGCAGAATTTGCTTTTATTGATCCTGAAATCTTAGCTGCAGATGAAGCACTTGTGTACAAATATATGAGTGAATTAGAAGACTTAGCGATATATGATCATTACTTCAAACGTCTCTTTGCACAACGCCCACATATTTTAAGTGCTCGAGAAGAAAGTATTCTTGCAATGGCAAGTGGTCCCTTAGCATTATTTGATGAAATCTACGGAGTGTACACAAACTCAGAAATGAAAATGCCAATCGTGAAAGATGAGAATGGTGTTGAAATGAAATTATCATATGGTCGCTATGCAAAACTTCGTGAGAATGCGAATAAGGCAGTTCGTAAAGAAGCCTTCATTAATATGCATGAAACTTATGGTTCAAATAAGAATACTTTGGCAACTGTTTTATCAGGAAATGTTAAAGCTGGAAACTTAAATGCACAAGTACGTGGATACAACAGTGCACGTCATGCGGCACTCTTTGCGAACAACGTTGATGAGTCTGTTTATGATGGACTTGTAAATACAGTGAACGACAACCTTGATGCTCTACATGAATATGTTGATGTTCGTAAAGAAATCTTAGGCTTAGATGAAATTAATATGTATGATCTTTATACACCATTAGTAAAGGAAGTTGATATCAAATTTACTAAAGAAAAAGCACAAGAAATTATTCTAGAAGCACTCGCACCACTTGGTGAAGAATACGTCAGTGTTGTGAAACGTGCCTTTGATGAACGTTGGATGGATCTTGTCGAAAATGAACACAAACGTAGTGGTGCCTATTCATCAGGAACATATGGAACAAACCCATTTATCCTAATGAACTGGCAAGATAGTTTAGACAACGTCTATACACTTGCCCATGAACTTGGACACTCACTCCATTCATACTACACACGCAAATATCAACCACAGGTCTATGGTAATTATTCAATCTTTGTGGCAGAAGTTGCCTCAACTACAAATGAACAATTATTAACAGACTATTTCTTAAAGAAATATCCAGAAAAAGAAATGCAAGCATACATCTTAAATCACTACTTAGATGGTGTAAAGGGCACAGTATTCAGACAAACACAGTTTGCGGAATTTGAACACTTCCTCTACACATCAGATCAAAACAATGTTGCACTCACAGGTGAAATGTTAACAGAAGCATACTTAGAAATGAACAAGAAATACTACGGTGAAACAATGACCTATGATGCAGAAATTGGATATGAATGGGCACTTATTCCACATTTCTACTATAACTACTATGTATATCAATATGCTACAGGATTCAGTGCCGCAACCGCACTATCATTAAACATCCTATCAAATGATCAGGCTAAAGTTGATGCATACATTGATTATCTAAAAGCAGGATCAAGTGATTATCCAATCAACGTCCTTAAAAAAGCAGGTGTTGATATGAACTCAGCTGCTCCAATTGAAGCAACAATCAAAGTGTTTAGAGAACGCTTAGCTCAACTAAAAGATCTCTTAAGTAAATAACATAAGTAAGAAGCCAATACAGGCTTCTTTTTTGATAATACTACTGGAAAATATTTTTTAATTATCATTACAATAAAATAATAATATGCTATAATACATATGAACAAACACTCATATGAAAGGAGCGGATGTTATGAAAACTGTGAAATATAAAATCAGTGGACTTGACTGTGCATCATGTGCAGCTAAAATTGAAGAATCCAGTTGTAAACTTGAAGGTGTCAATAATGTAACGATTGACTTAATGAATCATAATGTATGGCTCCAAGCAGATGAAAACTCAGATGATAAGCACATCTTTGATGAATTTAATAAGATTGCAGATCGTATTGAACCTGGTGCAAAACTTGTTAGTGAAGAGATTGAAAGTGAAGAGACTGAGCATTCAAATATCTTAATGCGAATTATCATTTCAATAGTATTTATTGCGATTGGTTTTATGAGCAACAATGATAGTATTAGTCTAACATCATTCTTAATATCATATTTTGTAGTGGGATACGATGTAATAATATTAGCCTTTAAAAACTTAATTCGTGGACGTGCTCTGGATGAAAACTTTTTAATGAGTTTAGCAACCGTTGGTGCCTTTCTTATTAATGAACATTTTGAAGCCGTCTTAGTCATGCTACTGTACCAAATTGGAGAGTACCTTCAACATGAAGCCGTACACCAATCCAAACAATCAATTACAAAATTGATGAACATTAAAGCAGAATATGCGATGAAACTCGTTGATCATAAAGAAGTGATGATTGATCCTGAAAATGTAATGTTAGATGATGTCTTAGTTGTACGTCCTGGTGAGAAAATTCCAGTAGACGGTATGATTATTAGTGGACTTGGAGCAATTGATTATAAGGCTTTAACTGGAGAGTCATTACCTGTTGAAGTGAATGTTGATACTGAAGTATTAAGTGGTGGTATAAATGTTGATAGCGTCTTACACATTCGTGTTACAAAGACATATAATGACTCAACGATTAAACAAATCTTGGACCTTGTTGAAAATGCAAGTGCAAATAAGGCACCTGCAGAGAAATTTATTACTCGCTTTGCGAAGTACTATACACCTATTGTTGTAATGCTTGCAGTCATAATTGCCTTTATAGTACCACTTATACTTGAAGGTAAATTGTATGATTATGATTACATGTATCGTGCTTTAACCTTCCTCGTTATCTCATGTCCATGTGCGCTTGTTATATCAGTTCCACTCAGCTTCTTTGGTGGTATTGGTGGAGCAAGTAAATTAGGAATCCTGTTTAAGGGAAGTAACTACATTGAAGCCTTAGCTAAGGCTGAAGTTGTCCTCTTTGATAAGACTGGAACACTTACTGAAGGAAGCTTTAATGTTGTTGAAGTCAAGAGTGAGTATGATGCTGAGCAAGTGATTGAATATGCGGCCATGGCTGAATACTATTCAAACCATCCGATTGCAAAATCGATTGTGAATCACTATGGAAAAGATATTGATTTTAGCAGCCTTGCACAAGGTCAAGAATTAGCACATCTTGGTGTTGGTGTCCTCTATAACAATAAACAAGTATGGGCAGGTAACTACAAGCTCATGCAAGAAAAAAATATTGATGTCAAAGAAGTTCAAACAACAGAGTCCATTGTTTATGTCGCTGTGGACAATACTTTCTATGGGACAATCGTCATTGCTGATAAGATCAAAAAAGATGCAGCTGAAACAATAAGCAATCTAAAACAATTAGGTATTAAACAGATTGAAATGTTGACGGGAGATAATAAAACTATTGCCCAAAGTGTTTCAGAAACATTAGCACTTAGTAACTATCATGCCGGACTCACACCACTTGATAAGGTAGATATTGTTGAAGCTTATGAACAAAATGATGAACGTGTCATCTTTGTTGGAGATGGAATTAACGATGCACCGGTCTTAACGATGGCAAGTGTTGGAGTAGCTATGGGATCACTGGGTAGTGATGCAGCAATTGAAGCAGCAGACGTTGTCATAATGGATGATAATCCAATACGGCTTCCATATGCGATTAAACAAGCACGAAGAACAATGAATATTGTAAAACAAAACATTACCTTCGCCCTTGCAACGAAATTCTTATTTATGGCACTTGGTGCCTATGGTATCAGTAATATGGCAATGGCCATCTTTGCGGATGTTGGAGTATCACTTTTAGCAATACTCAATGCTTTACGACTATTACGCGTTAAACAATAATGAGAGCCTACTTCGGTAGGCTTTTTAAAAGGAGCGGCCACCTTAATAAAGTGTGGCTATGCTATAATTAGAATGAGGTGTTTTTAATGAATGATACAATTGCGGCTATCGCAACACCCCTAGCACAAGGGGCTATTTCCATCATCAAAGTGAGTGGTGAGGATGCAATATATTATGTGAATAAAATATTTGATCGAGATCTTACACAATTTGATCGTAATACAATAAATTATGGAAACATTATCCATAACAATGAAATTATTGATGAAGTCATGGTCAGTATTTTTAAAGGTCCCCATTCTTTTACACGTGAAGATGTCGTTGAGATTAATACACATGGTGGAGTTTTAGTAACCCAGACGGTATTGACCTTACTGTTAGCACAGGGGGTTCGAATGGCAAACCCTGGTGAATTTACACAACGTGGATACTTAAATGGACGTTTAGACTTAACACAGGCAGAGGCGATTCATGACTTAATTGAAGCGAATAATAATCAAGGACTGAAGCTTGCGGTATCTTCATTAAAAGGTTCTGTGAAACGCTTGTTAGATCCATTAATTGAGGATGTACTTGATACGATTGCGGTGATCGAAGTAAACATTGATTATCCGGAATACGACGATGTTGAAATATTAAGCAGTGAAATCGTAAAACCACGATTGGATAAATGGCTTATTGAACTTCAAGCAATTATTGATCGTGCAGAGCGCACAAAAGAGATTAAAGATGGCGTCAAAACGGTCATTATTGGTGAGCCTAATGTTGGTAAGTCCAGTATTTTTAATGCACTTATTGAACAAGATAAGGCCATCGTTACGAATATTGCAGGAACAACACGTGACTTAGTCGAAGATAAGATTAGACTTGAGAATGTAACCTTAGCTTTAGTAGATACTGCGGGACTTCGTGATACTGAAGATGTTATTGAACAAATTGGAATTGAAAAAACAAGAGCAGCTTTAGCTGAAGCTGACTTTGTCATTATGGTTCTTGATGCAAGTCGTGATATGAATGCTGCTGAGGTAGAACTTCAAACATTAATACAAGATAAAAAACATCTTATTGTTCATAATAAGAGCGACTTAAATGCTGAAGGATTAATTCAGGTCAGTGCACTTAATAATGATGTCAGCCAGTTAGAAGAAGCAATTAATAAATTATTTTCTGATAATGTTATTGATGTAAAAGTTGAAACCTTAAACAATGAACGCCAAATAGGACTTGCACTAAAAGCCTTGAATCATTTTAATGATGCACTAAATTCTATTGCCTTAGGTATGGAACTTGAACTGGTGGCAATTGATTTAGGTGAAGGATACATGGCGATGAAAGAGATCTTAGGTGAGGTAAGTCGTGATGATTTACTCGATACACTCTTCTCTAAGTTCTGTCTTGGTAAGTAAGATGAAGATTGGATGGATGGATACGCATGCCCATGTTATGGATGCGAGTTTATTGTTACAAATCGATGATGTTATAAAGCGTTGTATTGAAAATGATGTTGTAAGTGTTACCCTTATTTGTATGAGTATAGAGGAGATTGAATTAGGTATCCGGTTACAATCAAAGTATCCTATGCTTGAATTATTTGGAGGTTTTCATCCTGTTGACATAACGAACGACAGTATTGAGAATTACCAAAAATTGGAAGAATTCATAATTAATGGTAAAATCGTCGGAATTGGTGAAATAGGGCTTGATTTTTATTGGGATAAACAGTATAGGGATGCACAGATTGTGGCCTTTAGAAGACAGTGTGAGTTGGCAATTAAACATGATGTGCCGATCAATATTCATATGCGGGATGCAACGCAAGAGGTTTATGACATTATATCTTCATATAAGGGTCAACTCCGTGGGGTCATGCATTGTTACAGCGGAAGTGTAGAAATGGCAAAAGCCTTTATAAAACAAGGGTTTTTGATCTCTTTAGGTGGAATCTTAACGTTTAAAAATGCGAAAAGTGTGATCGAAGTCGCAGAAGAAATCGACCTTGAACATCTTCTTATTGAAACCGATAGTCCTTATCTTACGCCACATCCATATCGAGGCAAGCTAAATGAGCCCAGTTATGTGGCTTTAGTTGGAGAAAAGCTTGCGTCCATTAAAAACATGGAACATTTCACAATTCAAACACAAATGCAAAAAAACTACAAGCGCCTTTTTAAATAATTGTAACGATTTTGTCACTATGCTATTATTTAACAGTCCAAAAAGGAGAGAAAAAAATGATAGCAAAAAAGAGAGTAATATTATTACTTTCATTATTATTAGTTCTAAGTGGATGTGTTTTTAAAGAAGATGAAACAAATATTGTTCTACCAGTATTAGCGCTTGGTGAATTAGACGAACAAGTTTTAACACAAGCAAACTTCCGTCAGGATTATACTGAAGTAGATGAACCAATAATAGGAACCAAAACTAACAAAATAGAATATACAGAATCAGGCCAAGGTATTCCTTGGTTAGTAAAAAAAGTAAGTGACTCAAAAGAAGCGCGTCGTCAGTACACGCAACTTGATACTTACAATCAATTCGATGAACTTATTTCATCAACAGTTATTCCAAGCTCAGAAAAATTAATTGAGCCAACACCAAATATTTATGAATATGGACAACCACTCGAAGTCGGCGTTGAATATGCACCACGACGTGTTACACGTTATGGATATGACTGTGGTGGATGTAGTGTCACTGCTGAAGATTTCAGTGGATCTGCAAGTGGTGTTAAATTTGGAAACAACCGTGTACGTCAATTTGATGGAACATGGCAAGAAGGAATTACCTATGGTGGACTTTACGTTTTAGCAACATCACCAAGTATTCCATTCTGTACTGTTGTTGAAATATCAAATCACCCATTTAACGGTGGTGGCTTAACTAAGGGTGTCCCTTTCCAAGCAATCGTCTTAAACCGTGGAGTATCAGGTAGTGATATCGATTTATTTATCGGAAGTGAAAGTCAACGTGTTGTAACACAAGCCGGCAGTACAATTGGAACAGGAACGAAGATTAAAGTCATCGGATCAAAACAATATGTACGTAACCAAGGTTGTAGATAATACAGACACAAAGTTTTAAAATCAAATTGGCCATTCTCAAATGAGGTGGTCTTTTTTATTTCTTCACAGACATTAGGATCTTTGATGCGATCGGTAGCATAATACAATTTCCAATCGTACTTGGAATAACAATCGTTACAAATAAGAAAGAAAACATATTGAGTGATTGAGAAAGAGTGAGAGCTACTGCTAAGAAGATAGATCCACTCAGTAACGTTGCGATAAGACCAAACATAAAGACATGGGTCTTATGAGTGAGTGATAAATGAAAGATATTTTTTATCGTGTATAAGATAAGCGCAATCATAAACTTATCAATGATGTTCGCAATCTGTCCGTTTGGAAAGGTTGTGGTAAGTGCTGTAAGTAATCCAAAGGCTAGGCCAGCGAGTAGGGTCTCTTCATAAGATTCGGCTAAGAGTAGTGATAAACATAGCATCACTACAACAAAATCAACTTTCATTCCTTGAATTGAAAACACTTGAACCATTAGATTTAATACCAAACCTAAGGCTAATAAAATACTCATGTATGAAATTCTTTTTGTCATGTTAATGACCTCCTTTAAACACAAAAAAGACATCGCCTCAGGACGATGTCTGCGTGGTGCCACCTGAATTTATGTTTACTTAAAAACAATCTTAATCGGATACTATCATATCCGTGCTCTGTTAATGGTGAGCCTCCAGTGTCTGCTACTAACTCAGTGTTCGCATCACTTCTCGCAAGTCCATTCATATGAAATAATTTATATAGCTTTTCAGCAACCGCTACTCTCTGTCTAAATTAAAACTCATACTACTCCTCTTGGTCAATGAATTTATGTTAATTATAGTATATATGATTTTTGATGAAATTGAAAATATAATTAGTAATCTTAAATATCTTCTCCAACAAGCAAGGTCTGTATTAGTGTATAATAGGAGGTAGAAATGAAAGAGGCATCCATGAAAATTGAGAAAGTAATTGTAGTAGAAGGAAAGAATGATGTTTTAGCAGTGAAACGTGCCGTTGATGCAGATGTTGTCATTACATCAGGCTCAGGATTAAATCCAGGTATCTTTAAAATGTTAAAGACCTTACATGATGAACGAGGACTCATTGTCCTCACGGATCCAGATGGACCTGGTGAGCGTATTCGTTCCTTAATACAAGAACAAATACCAACAGTAGATCATGCCTTTATTCAAAAAAGTGATGCACTTGTTAATGATGATATTGGAGTTGAGAATGCTTCAATTGAAACCATACGTAATGCTTTGAAACATTATCTTGTATACAGTGAAGATCAGATCGATATAGCAATGTCAGATCTTATTGATTTAAACCTTCAAGGTCACGCGCATGCTAAAGCATATCGTCAACAATTATGTGCCACTTTAAAAATAACGTACTGTAATAGTAAAACACTATTACAACGTTTAAAAATGCTTAAAATTGATGCACAACAATTAAAAACAATAATGGAGGAGTTACATGAAGCAAATCGGTAATATAAAAAATACACAATACCTCCTTGATAAGTATAATTTAAATGCGAAATTATCTCTGGGACAAAATTTTATTGTGGACCAAAAAGTATTAGAAAAAATTATAGAACACATTGATCCAAGTGAAAACTGTGCGATTGTGGAAGTCGGTCCAGGTTTAGGTGCACTTACTGAACACCTAGTTACCTTCGCAAAACATGTGGTCAGTATTGAGATTGATCAAAGAATGGTCCATGTTTTAAATGAGTTGTATGATGAGACAGACAACCTTGAAATCATTCATGAAGATATTTTAAAGGTTGATTTAAATGAACTTGTTTCAAACTTAAGAAAACAATATGATCAAGTTTATATGGTTGCTAACTTACCGTATTATATTTCCTCGGAAATACTGATGCAGGCCTTTGGACTTGATCATGGCTTTGATATGATCCTTGCACTCGTTCAAAATGAGTTTGCACAACGACTAATAAGTGAGCCAAATTCAAAAGCATATCGACCACTGAGTGTCATTGCGAAAACAATGTATAAGTGTAAGATCAGTTTTAATGTGAGTAAACATTGTTTCTATCCGAAACCAAATGTGACATCATCGATTATTAAATTGAATAAAAAACAAATTGAAATAAGTCATCGAAAAGATTATATCGAGTTTATTCAATGGTGTTTTATTCAAAAGCGAAAAACAATTTATAATAACTTGCGTCAACAGTTTGATGAAGATTTTACGCGTGATCTCCTTTTAAAGGCAAATATAAGTGAAACACTGCGTCCTGCAGAATTGGATATTGAAGCATATGTAAATTTATTTGAGGTGTACTATGAAACGCAAAGCCTTCGCTAAATTAAATCTGTCCTTAAATATAGTTGAACAACGACCTGATGGTTATCATGATCAAAATATGGTGATGGTCCCAATCAATCTTTTTGATACGGTTGAAATCCAAGTAGCAGAGTCAATGAGCTTAGAGACAGATAAGTATTATTTACCTAATGATAAACGTAACTCAGTCATGAAGGCGATCAATATATTACGGACTCGTTATCACTTCAAAGAAAACTTTAGGATTAGAATCGTTAAAAACACGCCTACACGCTCAGGAATGGGTGGGGGCAGTAGTAATGCAGCGTTGACGATTAGAATGCTTAACGAGCTTCTAAAGCTTGATATGAGCGAAGATGAATTGTTGGAGGTTGCGGATCTTGTAGAGACGGATGCACCGTTCACAATGTTTGGCCGTCCGGCTCAAGTTAAAGGGACTGGAAACATCATTGATCCCATTGATAATAAGCTTAAATTCTGGCTCTTTATTGTGAAGCCAAAACGTGGTATTTCAACACGACAATTGTTTAAACATATTAATTATGATCATATGGAACACTTTGATTCAGATAAGGTTCGACGCGCACTAGAAACCAATGATTATCAATTACTGCTTGATAATATTGGAAACTCACTTGAGCATACGGCCATTAAATTTGTTCCAGAAATTAAGAAGATTAAAAAGGAACTCGTGAAGTTTGGATTTGATAAGGTTGTCATGACTGGATCTGGATCAACAGTGTATGCCATCACCCAAGATGAAAAATTAGTCGATGCCGCAATACCTAAATATTTTCTAAAATATAGTTTTGTGAAAAAAGCACATGTAATTTCAGATGTGCGAGAAGTGGAAAAGATTAGATAAGCGTCCTAATAAGATGTATAATTAGAGTAGTAATGGAGGTAAGTATGAGAAAAGCAATTATTATAGCAAAAGAAAAAAATGAAGCGATGAAGTCACAAATTCCAACAATTTTTCATGAGATTATAGATAAGCCAATCATTAGTAAAATTGTTGATAATTTTGTGGAACTTGAATTTGATGATGTCACGACGGTTATTGCTCCGCAAATGCGCAAAGTAAAAGAGATATTACCTGAGCAATGTCAACTTTTAATGACAACACAAAGTGTCTTTGATTACAAACTATTAAAAAGTTTAATTAAAGATGAAGAGGGGGTAACTTTTATTACGCGTGGAAATATTCCAAACGTAACAAAGACAACATACCTTATTATGGAAGAAAAACTAGCTGAATATCCTATGGTTGTCTTAACAACAAATGAGCGTGTTAGTGATGATCAAGATATTGTTCTAAGAAATCCAAGAGCGAGTATTCGATCAATGATCAAATATGCAGATGCAACTTTGGATCAACGTGAAATTAAAGAAGTAAATACGAATGTGTATGCCTTTAAAAACAAGATGTTGTTTGATTATTTAAATGCAAATGCACAGGATACTGATCTCTTTGATCCCGCTGAAATTATTAGCTGGTACAAGGAAGATCAACATCAAGTTCTCCCTTATATGTTGAACGGATCGCTTGAAGCACTCGCAATTCGTAGTCGAGAAGACCTTGTAAAAGCTTCCAATTGGGAAAGAGTTCGAATTATCAACCATTGGCTAGCTAATGGTGTTACAATATATAACAGTGATAGTGTTGTCATCGGAAATGATGTCAAGATTGATCATGATACCGTTATTTATCAAAATAATACAATTGTTGGTAAGACTGTTATTGGAAAATATAATACGCTTGAAGTCGGAAATTATATTGATAACAGTACAATAGGACTTGCTAACACAATTGAACAATCTCGAATCGTTAACAGTCACATTAAAGACCACAACTCAGTTGGACCATGGGCTAACTTACGTGAAAGTGTAAGCATTGGCAGTAAGAACCGTATTTGTACAAGTGTTGAGTTAAAGAAGGTTAGCATTCAAGATAATAATGCAGTTGCACATAATGTTTATTTAGGAAATACCGAAGTTGGAAGTGGATGTAATATTGGATGGGGCGTCGTTACGGCCAATTATGATGGAAATCATAAGTACAATACAACAATTGGCAATAACACGTTTGTTGGAAGTTCATCAACTTTAATTGCACCGATGCAAATTGGAGATCACGTAGTCATTGCAGCAGGATCTACAGTATACGGTGAAGTTAATAATGATGATATGGTCATAGCACGAGCAAGACCAGTCGTTAAAACAGGTAGAGGTAAACAATTTTTAGAAGGGGACAAATAGTTAAATGAACAAAGACTTTATTGTATTCGCATTATCAGCAAGTAGTGAATTGGCAGATGAAATTTGTGATTATTTAGGAGTTAGACGTGGACGTATCAAAGTTGAACACTTTGCGGACGGAGAAATTATTGTAGAACCAGAAGAATCGGTTCGTGGTAAACATGTATTTATCGTACAATCAACAAGTGCACCAACAAGTTCAACCGTAATGGAAGTACTTATAGCTCTTGATGCTTGCAATCGTGCTTCAGCATCAGAAGTTACCGTTGTAATGCCATACTTTGGCTATGCACGACAAGATCGTAAAGCCCGTGCTCGTCAACCAATCTCAGCACGTTTAATGGCAGACTTATATGAAGCAGCAGGAGCAAACCGTATGGTTACGATCGATCTTCATGCACCACAGATTCAAGGATTCTTCAAAATACCTACGGATGATCTTTCTATCGTTTCAATGTTTGGACAATACTTCAGAAACAAAATGGCAGATGGACAAATTAAAAATGAAATCGTCGTCGTATCACCAGATCACGGTGGAGCAACACGTGCTCGTAAGTTAGCAGATACGATTCCAAACTCAACCGTAGCCCTTATCGACAAACGTCGTTCAAAACCAAACGAAGCAGAAGCCGTTAACTTAATTGGGGATGTTAGAAATAAAACCGCAATTATCGTTGATGACATGATCGATACCGGAGGATCAATGGTCGCAGGTGTTGATATGCTCCTTGCAAATGGAGCAACAGCAGTCTATGCTGCATGTTCACACGGAATCTTATCAGGCAGTGCCATCGAAAGAATTGAAACATCACAAATCAAAGAACTTGTGGTATCAAATTCAATAAACTTATCGAATGAAGCTAAGAATGTTGATAAGATTAAACAAATTTCAGTCGCATACATGCTTGCGAAAACAATAGAAGCAATCAACGAAAGAACACCAGTAAGTAATATTTATAGTCTATTTAACGATTAATCAAACACAATAAAGGTAAGCCATCAGTTCATGAACTGATGGCTTTTTAACTGATGAATTGGATAAGTTTGAAGCAATGTTTTGAAAATGAATCGGTATTATGATGATTTTCTTTTAATAAAAACCTTCTTGAAAAAATGAAGTGAAAATAACAGAAAAATAGCTACAAATATTAGTAATGAATATAGTTTATGTATCAATGCATAATACACTGTATACAGCAAAAAACCAAAAATATAAGTAAAAAAACTAACACGAAAAATATACTTAAAAATATTTGATAATTTCTTTTTATTTAGTAATACAAAAATTTTTTCCATCATAATTGAAAATGAGCAAATAAGAAATGGGGAAATAATGATTTTGCTTATCCATTCATTTCGTAAAAAAGCCCAAGATAACAATATAAGTGCAGTAAATGCAACAACAATTTGTCTGACATCATATGTTTTTTTAATATTCCATCAAACCTTTCTAGGTTATTCTATATGTAAATCACTATTACTAATTATTATAACTTTTTTCATATTCTTCTTCAAATGGATATTTATAATTTTGAGTATATATTTTTGAGTTTTTGAAAATAAAAAGAGGAACAATTTCTTGCTCCTCTTTCGATAGTTAAATTTATGATCGCTTAACTATAAGCGAATGCCTAGCAATAGTTAAATTTATGAACGCTTAACTATAAGCGATATGTACTACCATTATATCATGGCAATAATATACTATTTTATTTTACTGCGTTAAATTCGTCTTGGTTGAATGTACCGTCCCATTTGTCGATAATGACAGCTGCGACCATTGCTCCAGCAACGTTTAACATTGTACGTCCCATATCTACGATTGGGTCGATTCCGAATACTGCACCGATGTTTGGAATAAGTTCTCCAAGTCCAATACCGTTTAACGTAACGGTTGCGGCTACTGTTGCTGTACCTGGAACTCCGGCAATACCGATTGATCCGATAGTAACAACTAATACTAACATTACATAGAATACGAAGTTAATTTCAATACCTGCTGATGCAGCAACTAAGATACCAAGCATTGCTGGGAATAAACCAGCACATCCATTCATACCGATTGAAGTTCCAAGTGTCGCAACGAAGTTTGCTGTTGATCCTGAAACACCCATGTCGTTTTCTAATGTTTGTAAAGTATATGGTAATGTACCAACACTTGAACGTGATGAGAAGGCAAAGACGAGTGTCGTAAATGCTTTTTTGAAGAAGACAACTGGGCTAATTCCAGTTAATGTTAGAAGGACAACATAGAAGAGTAACATAATGATTACACCAACGTATAGTGCGATGATGAATCCACCCATTCCGATAATTGCTGCAACACCGCGTGAAATGATTGTGTTTGCGACAAGTCCTAAAACTCCATAAGGCATAAATTTAATAACGTTAATTAACATTGAGTTAATGACTAAACGTGCTGAGTCTAATAAGTCAATAAATGGTTTAACTTGTTCTGGTTTTTTAACGCTTAAGAAACGTAGTGAAGCTGCGAATAATGCTCCAATAATAACTGTAGAAACAACTTGTCCATTTGATGAGAATGTTGACATCATGTTGTTAGGAATAAATCCTAGGAAAAATTGTGGGAAACTTTGTGATGCAATTGTACCCATACGATCAATTTGTCCTGCTGATAATTCTCCAACAAGGTTAATACTTTCAAGGTTAAATAACTTAACGACAACGATACCAACGATTGCTGAAACGGCAGTTGTACCAAGTAATACGATGAATGTTTTTGACGTTAATGTTTTAATACGTTTTGCGTCAACATCAGTAATTACTTTAATGATTGATAAGAATACAACTGGAACTGCGAGTAATTGGACAAGTTTAATGAATCCTGATCCAAGTAGTGCGAACCAATCTGAGATTTCTTTTTGTGCTCCGTTGGCGTAGAGTGCATTGTTTGCACCTACGACATCAAGTAGAATACCAAGTGCTAGTCCTAAAACTAAACCAATTAACATTCTATTTGAGAAACTTACTTTCTTTTTACCTAAGCTTCTTAGGAAAAAGATACTTGCGCCAAGTAATAATAATGCCACTAAAGTGTATACATTACTTAAGCGTAGAAATTGCGTAAAAAATGGTGAATTAATCATAATTCTATTCCTCCTATTTCGCAGTATTCGCTGCGACGTTTAATGCTTCCCATGTTGAGGCAAATGGTGGTGCGTAACCAAAGTCCATAAAGCCTAAATCTTTTGTGCTCAGCCCAGCATAAATGGCTGTTGTTAAAGCCTGAATTCTTAATACAGCTTCACTCTCACCTGCTACTTGTGCTCCAAGTAGGACGAAGTCTTTTGCGTTATATATAAGTTTAATCATCACAGGTTGTTGATTTGGATAATAGTTTGAATGGTTGTTCGCATTTACAAGTGTTGTTTTAATATCCAAGTTTAAGGCCTTAGCCTGAGCTTCAGTGAGTCCAGTACTTGCGGCTTCATAATGACCTGCTTTTAAATAACTTGTTCCGAGTGCTCCATTAAACTTAATCCAATCATCCTTATCTCTAACGATGTTACTTCCAATAATACGTCCCATTTTATTTGCATACGTTGCAAGTGGGATATACTGAATGCCTGAAAGTCGATGATTTACAGTTGCGCAGTCGCCTGCTGCAAAGACATCTTTCTTGGATGTTTGACCATAGTCATCTGTGATGATTGCACCATTGGATAACATATCTAACTTCCAGTCTAAGAATGCTGTATTGGGTTTAAAACCAATTGCTAAAATCACAACATCAACATCATAGCTATTGTGTTCGGTAATAACCTGTGTCACTTCTCCATCCTTAACAGTGAAGTTCACAGCGCGTTCATTCAATACAACATTGATGTTCTCAGCTTTTAAGGATTGTTCAATCTTCTCTGAGAATTCTGGATCGAAAACAGCATTCATCAGATGTGATCGAGAATGGATTAGTGTAATGTCTTTATTGAAAGGTGCTAACTGCTCCGCAACTTCAACACCAATGAAGCCACCACCAATAATAGCGATACGCTTAGTCTTGTCGAGATTGCTTTTTAAGCGATCAACGCTCTCAAGAGTTGTAAAGGTAAATACATTCTTACTGGTTACACCTTCAATGTTTGGAATTGTAGGTGTAGCTCCTGTCGCAATCATAAGCCGATCGTAAGTGAGATCACCTTGAGCATCTGTCTCTAAATCGATGTATGTTACGGTCTTATTATCAAAGTCAACATTCGTAACTTCCGTTCTTAATAAGAGGTTGATACCTGATTTTTCGATTTGTTCAGGTGTACGTGCAAACATTTCCTGTGCATCACTAAATTGCTCACCTAAGTAATAAGGTAGACCACAGGCTCCAAATGAGATGTAATCTGCTTTTTCAATAACGGTAATATTGGCATTTGGATTTTCACGTTTTGCTTTCGCTGCTACTGACATCCCTGCCGCAATTCCCCCAATTACAATAATTTCCATAATTTCCTCCTAATATATGAACAAGCGCTCATATATCCTTATCTATTAAACCATAAAAATACAAACTAATAAAGTAATATTCACTTTTCTCGCATAATTTTCACCTTACACCATTCAACAATAAGGTTCCTCATAACTATTATACTATAAGCCAATAAATTGTTCTAAATTTAAACTGTAAATATAGGCTTTGATTTCAAGATGTGGATAGGCATGTTTCATAGCATTTTTGTATCCATCAATCTGCTCTTGATAACGTGAAATAAATTCACTGGCATCATCAAGATGATCTGTCTTAAAATCAATGATCGTTAGGGTTTCATTATCATAGGCAAACATATCGATATATCCTTGTTTAACTCGTGAGCCCTCTTGATAAAGATAGGGCATTTCCTTATAAACTGTTTTTTGATTGAATTGCTCAATAAAGAAGGGATCGTGACTTAAGCGTACAAGTTTTTCTAAGCTTGATTGTGGTAGATTTGAATGTTCTTGTAAGTCTTCTAGCGTCCACTGATTTCCTTCCATAATTTCAAGTAAATGGTGAACGTGAGTCCCATAATCTGTCGCTTGATAATCACTTAAAAGATCGAGTGGATAGACGGTTGTTTTATAGCTTGGTTTTTCAATGTGCTCAATGACTTCTGCCTTAACAATTGGCTGTGCGAGCTGTGTCGCCTTTATTTGTTGTTCAAGATTGAAGTCTTGAACGATTTCAACATACAAATGTCGTGAGGGATCATAATAGCTTGTGGCATGCATCCACTTTGTAAAGGATGAGCGTAATACCTCATCTTTAGAGAGTGTGATATATGAAGGTTCTTCATCCTCTTTAATACTGATCGTATCCACAATATATAGTTTATCTTGGGCTCTGGTTAGGGCAACATAAAGTAAACGCATATCTTCTTCAATGGCTTCTTGATGGTTTACTCGTTTAATCATACGATAAATAAGATTATCAAATTCTAAGCGTGAGTCTTCAAAAGATGACTTAATCGCAAGACCCAAAGTAGGATGTAAGCTAAACTTACTCGTTAAATCATTATCACGATACGTACTCTTGCTCATTAAAAAGACATTTTTAAACTGGAGTCCCTTTGAAGTATGAATGGTCATTACATTCACAACATTATCTTCATTACTAATTGAAGATCCTTCTTGAGCTTTAGCATCCTCATTTAAGCGACTGATTTTTAAGAAGTTATAGAGGCCGACATGTTTTTGGTCATACTCTAACACTAAATTGTAGAAGACATCAAAGTTAGTTCGGTTTTGTTTTGAAAGTTTTTGTTCATAAAAGTCATTGATGAGCATGATCTCATCGACCATTTGAGTAATACTTAGACTGTCTTGTTGATAGTGAAGCTTATAGATGGTGTCCATTAATGTTGGAACCAATTGTTTTGCGGCCATAAACAGATCTTGATCTTTCAAATAGTGTTTCACAATATCATTCTCACTCACATCATACAACATTGTTAAGACACTCATTAGTGCAAGCTTATCGCTTGGATCATAAACAAGTTGTAAATACGCTAAGGTCAAACTGACCCCCTCTGATGCATACAAGCCATCAGATAAGGCAATAAAGTATGGAATGTTCGCATCATCAAAGGCTCTTTTAAGCGGAAGTTTCATAGAGTGTGCATTGACAAGAATTGTAAAGTCCTTCCACTGTAGATTAGAATCAATATTCTTAAGTTCGATAATCTGTGAGGCAATATAGGCTGCCTTAAGTTGAGCATTGTTTAAGTCTAGATGATCTTCAGATAAATCTTCACTCTTCTTATTAATAAGGTGGAGTTCAACTGGATAGCTATCATGTTTTTGGCCTTCGGTACCAACTGTGACACTATCGTAGCTATTGTATGAACTGTTAAAGCCATCAATGTTCATCATCTGATTAAAGAGATGGTTATTGTAATCAACGATGGCGTGTTTCGATCTAAAGTTATTACTCAGATAGATTTGTTTGTGTGTAGCTGATGGTGGCTCATTCATCAGTGTTTGCATCAGTTGTGGTTTGGCACCACGGAAGCGATAAATGGATTGTTTAACATCACCAACACGGAAAATATTGTGTCCATTGCCTAAGAGTTCAATGATTGCGTTTTGAAGATCATTTGTATCTTGAAACTCATCGACAAGAATATCACTGATCAACAGTCGTAAACTTTTGGCTACCGCCTGATCATCTGCTTGTAAGAGTTGATAGGTTAAGGTTTCCATATCGTTAAAGGTAATCTTATTTTGCTTCTTAATCGCAGCTTGATAATAATTATAATAAAGAAGCGTGAGATCACGAAGGATGGTCAGTGGTTCTTCTAAAGTGCGAATCTGTTCTAAAAGTTCTTCCTCACTAAATAGATGACGTGCTAAAGTATCAAAGTGCTCATACAGTGTACTGCGCAAAGCGGTATATTCAGGCTGCTTACTGATGGTTTTATTCTCGAGTTTAACAAGCTCTTTAAAAGAAGCACGAAATGCACTATAGTTATGAGCATCCAAATAGGTGTGTAAGGTTTTGATTTCACTATAAAGTGTTTCAAGCCACAGGCTTTGATCGTATGCATTGACGCTTTCATCCAAATTGTCTACAAAACTCAAGGCATTGATGACGGTGTTTTTAATCTGATTAAGATGATCCTTTAGATCATCATAAAATAAATGTAAGAACACGTCTGGCAGATCATTGAGTGATTGATAGCTTTGATATGCACTAACACTATGCACAATGAAGGCTTCAGCATCCGTCGTTGAACTGGCCTTTGTGGCAATGGTTTCAATAAGATTGCTCAGATTATCAAGACGTAGTGGACTGCTTGATAAATGTGTCAGAAGCAATGAAATCTTACGTTGATCGTAGTTTTCTAAGACGGTATCAAAAACTTCATTTTTTAATGCCAGCTGATCACTATCAGAAATAATATTGCTCAAGGCACTTGGATTAAGATTAAGCACATAGTAATAATCTTTTAAAAGACTTAAACAGAAGGAGTGGATCGTTGTAATGTTGGCATCAGGAAGTAAGGTAATTTGTTCCATAATATAAGCGTCATTCGGATTCTCAGCTTGTTTACTCAGTAGCGCCTTCATCAGTCGGTTCTTCATTTCACTGGCTGCGGCATCAGTAAAAGTAAGGGCAACGATTTGATCGACACTGACTTTATCAATTAGAATACGCTTGAGCAAGCGTTCCACAAGTACAGCTGTCTTTCCGGCACCGGCACTTGCTGAGACGGTGACATTTGTATTAAGTATGTTTATGGCTTCACGTTGTTCACTTGTCCACATCATTATCAAGCTCCTTTTTTAGATTGGCATCAGCGTAGGGAATACTGCGCTTAAATTTAGTATGAGTATTATGACACAGGTGTGGTGCATCACAGTAGGTGTGTTGTCCTAATGTTGGATCACTATCAATGATCCCTGCTTTTAAGTCAGTATAAATTTGGGTGTATACTGCTTTTAATACCGTTTCAATCGTATCAAAGTTATACAGACTTGATGTTAAGATCATATCATCTTTAACCTTTAAACTGTTTGTAACAGAAGCATTCGAATAGACGTCCACAAGTTCCTTAAAGTGCCATCCTTTTAATTGATTGTGCTTCATACGTTGTTGGATATAATCATCATGTGTATATGCGGTTAAATAGGGCTTACTCTTTTTAACACTGTTCGCAACAACATTAAGGTAGCGCTCTTGCAGTGAAACATAATACACACCAGCAGGTTTTAAATTAAAGTCAGAACTTGCTGCAAGCATGTACGTTAAAAGTTGGAGTTGTTCACCCGCCTTAACCTTTGTAGCACTTAATAATTGAGGTGAACTCTTATAATCAAGAATGCGTACAAGATCATCTGCTTGATCGATGCGGTCAATCTTTCCACTTATATGAAGAGTGTCATTGATGTCAACATTAAAACCATGCTCTAAGGCAATCGGTTTAAAGAGTGTGGCCTCATCGTCGGCATGTAGCCGATTTAAGACGTGTTTGAAATGTATTTTTAAATTTTCTTGAACAAGCAGTACCTTCACATCCTTAATAAAGTGAAGCGAACTAAAGGCCTCATCAATCATTGTATCAATGTGTTCAGCACTAACAATCTGTTGATTTTTCATCTTTTCATTCATGATCGTTTCAATTAAGTTGTGGAGGACACTCCCCATGTATTTCGGTGAGAGTTCAGGCAATGATTGTGGGAAAATACGCAGACCATACTGAAGAAAATAGGAGTAAGGACAGCGTGTATACCTCTCAAGAGAACTGATGGATCCATATAAATGATCCTCTTTGAAAAAGAGTTCATCAGCAAGTTCAGGTTTGAGTGATCGTTGTTTAAAGATGAACGTATCATTTTCTAAAAGTGGATAACGTTGTGGTTTTTGATCTTTTTGTTGAGCAAAGTTCAATATTGAGAATGCCGGCTCAACTGCTTTGCCGTCCAAGTTCGCAAGTGGATAGAATATCGTCAGGTGTTTCGCATCCAAAAGATGTTCATACTGTTTTAACTGTGCTTCAAAACGTGATTTCTTACTTGGATAATTTAAATGTTTAACATACTGCTCATCAATGATGCCCTTTAAACTTTTTAGACTTGGAAAGTTCTTACTCGTCGCACCAAGAATGATGACGTGATCCTTATTTACGTAGCGATGTTGATCCTTCGGTGTGATACGGATTGAATCATTACTTTGTAGTACCGTTTTACTATGGAGCAGTAAGGCTTCAAGTTGAATCATTATGTCATCTGATTGTTGGAGTAAATGACGGTTTTCTCGTAAAATATTCGCAAGCTTATTTACATCAGGATGCACATGAAGTTCACTAAAGACATCAAAGATTTGGTTGATAAGAAGGCGTGGATCGACATCCATATCAAAGGCATTGATAAAAGATTTAATGGCTTCAATATGATCAAAACTGGCTTCAAGTAAATGATTGTAGTGTTTAAGATCATACTGATTTAAAATGGCATCATGGATGGGCATGTGTTTAAACGATAATAATGAATTCACATCAAACTTTAAAAAGTCATTAAGACTTCGAAGTGGGTTCAAATTTTCTAAGGCGAGTGGATTACTGCTTAGAAAAGAAACAATGCTCTGCTCATCACGGCTGACTAATACATTTACAAGGTCATAGAACTTGATAAAGAGTGTATTTATTGAAGGTTGATCACGTTCAATTAAATGATAACGAGCATACACTTGTTTAATAATCGGTAAGTACTCATCATTTAAGGGGATCACTTGAACATGTTCAAGCTTATGTTTCACTAAATACTGCGCACTTGCTTCGACCTCACTTCGAATATTATTTGCATAGTAAAGTTCAAGTGACTGCAGTGATGTTTGATCTTCTTCATAGTAAAGTGCCCCATGCTCTAATAATAAGTTGATGAGTTTTTTCTCATACTCACTTTCATAATCATGATGTAAGATGTAAATATCTTTTAAGGGATGATTTTCCAAGTGAAGTTTAAGTTGATCAAACTGGTGCACTTCAGAAGGTGTAGTATCTGAAAGTGCAGTATAAATCGTAAGTAAATCTTTATTTTTTGCACCCATCGTATCCAAGTCAGAAGTGTGAATATTAAAGAGATGCATATCAATATGAAAGTTTTTGATCGCTTGAATAAAGTCTTCATCAAAGACATAGTCCTTCAATACATGCAGCTGTTGATCACCTTGAAGTATCTGTCGTAGTCGATCATCATAATCATCATTTAAAGGGTGAATGATATCATCCACAAACACGTTTAATGGAACAATTTTTGTGTTCATTACAACGGTTTGATCATCAAGTATTTTTTTTGCGATACGATCCTGTAAATAAGCGGGTCCAATATAAGTCTTACTCATCTTTATCTACTCTCACTTTCACTTCTATTTCAATGGGATCATAAGATTCAATCTGAATACTACCACGAGTAATTTCATTCATCTGTGGAACTAAATCATCGTTTGTATGCAAGTAAGTAAAGCTCACATCAATACCGTAGTCTTTTTCAAGGACATCATAGTCCTCAAGAAGACGTTCAATGTGATCAGCATACGTATAGGCGACATTTAATTTTGATTTTTTCATTAATTTAACTTCATAAAGATCGGTTGTATTTAAGGCGTCATTCACTCCTTTAGAATAGGCACGAATAAGTCCTCCAGCTCCAAGTAAGACACCACCAAAGTAGCGTACAACTACCGCAACAACTTGTTCCATTTCACGTTTACGTAAGATTTCAAGCATCGGAATACCGGCCGTACCTGAGGGTTCACCATCATCATTTGAGCGTTGATTCATCTCATCTATTATAAAGGCTTGACAGTGGTGAGTTGCCTTTGGATGAAGTTTTTTAATGCTGTCAATATAGGCCTTTGCCTCATCAACAGAACTTACACGTTGAAGATACGTAATAAACTCTGATTTATTCACAATAAACTGATCAATAACCTCATTTTGAATTCGATACAAAGCAATCACTCCTTCAGTAATTTTCTACTTCCATTGTAACATAGCAACGACAAAATTCAGGATAAAAGGTCAGGTAATGAACATGAAAAAACTTGTGAAATATAATGATTCAAAGACAAGGTTCATCAGATCGCGTGTTATAATAGAAAAGATAGGGGGTTTTTAAAATGAAAATCGCAATCGTAACCGACAGTTCAAGTGATATTTATGATGATTTAGAAGCAATCAAGGGAATATACCGTTTACCACTAAAAATAAGTAGTGATGAAGAAGTGTTTTTAGATATGGAAACTATTGATCGTAGTGAAGTCTTCGATATGATGGAAGCGGGTCGTCTTTTTCAAACCTCGCTCCCACCGCTTGATAAGAGTGAAGACTTACTGAGACAATTAAAAACTGAAGGCTATGATCTTGTCTTTGGTATTAATATTAGTACCGGATTATCTGGAACAACGCAGTCTTTAAAATTGGCTGCTGATGAGGTGGATATTGATTTTGATTACTTTGATGCCTTTACAAGTGGAGAACTTTTATATACCTATGTTAAGGCAGCACGCATCATGTTTGATAAGGGCTTTAGCATTGAAGATGTGAAAGCAAGATTATCAGAAGCACGTGATCATTCCGCAACCTACGTCTTACCCGATAATTTAAAGCATTTGATGCGCTCTGGTCGAGTTTCATCAACGAGTGCCTTCGTTGGATCACTCTTAAAAATAAAACCTGTTTTATACTTAGGTGAGAAAACAAATGGATTGATGGAGGCTGGTGCGAAACCAAGAACGATGAATCGCGCAATCAGTGATGTTGTCGATCGCTTTGTAGCAGCGGGTGTAAACAAGGATTATATTGTCTATATCGTGCATGTACGCAATGCGGCGACGGCGCTTAAGATGAAAGAGTTACTTCTTTCAAAGGTTGAAGGCGTTGAAGTATACATTAAAGAGCTCGTTACTGCAGTTGCGATACACGTTGGAATTGGTGGCATCGCCAGTCAGTATACAAAAAGAATAAACATTAATTAAACTTAAACACAAATGGTGGAAGGAAGTGTTGTGATGATAAACAGTAAAATCATCAAAGCGTTAAGCTTAAGTGAAACACAGTTACAAACAATGAATGAGGCCAAGGAAGCAACTAAGTTTGATCGCAAAGATTTTATCTTGCTTGGATTGGCTGTACTCAGTCTCTTTCTAGGCTTTTTTGGAAATATTTTCTTAGTCTTTATACCGGTTGCGATTGTACTCGTCGTTATTGTCATTGTACGAATGATCAATGCGAACCGTAAGTATCAACTCGTTCTTAAAGACATTATTGTCTTAAAGATGTTTGAAAAGAACTTTGATCATGTTCAATATCAACCAACTAAAGGTTTTACAGAAGAGTTTATTGAAAGTACACAGCTCATTGTTGATGGGAATAGATTTTACAGTAATGATCATTTAACGGCATCATATAAGGGTGTTGGCTTTATGCAGGCTGATGTTCATGTTCAACAAGTTACAAGTGATGGTGACTCAACAACAACGACTGATATCTTTAAAGGACGTTGGCTCGTCTTGGATTTCTTTAAGGAATTTAGTGGTATTCACCAAGTTCGAAAAAATCATGGCTTCTTTAAAAATCGCAAACCCTTATTTTCGCGTAAATTAAAACGCGTTGAATTTGAAGATGCGTATTTTAATGAGGAATTTACCTGCTACACAGACAATGAACAAGAAGCATTTTATTTAATGACACCACGCTTGATGCAACATTTGCTTGATTATCAAGAACAATACAATTGTGAGATCATCATTGGTTTTCTAAACAATAAACTTCATGTGGCGATTAATGATAATACGAATGCCTTTGAATTTAGACGCAAAGAAATTAATCAGGATACACTCAACACAATTCAAGCAGAAATTGATGTCATCAAACAAATCGTAGATGATTTAAATCTTGATAATGAATTATATAAGGCGGAGGTGTAAAATGGAAATTGTAATGTTACTCATCGCAGTCTTAATCGTCATCCTCATCATGTATGTGAGCATGTACAATAAACTCGTGAAATCTAGAAACAGTGTTTTAGAAGCCAAATCAGGGATCGATATTAGTCTTTTAAAACGCTTTGATCTCATTACGGATTTAGTAGAAGTCGTTAAAGGCTATACGAAGTATGAGAGTGAAACCTTAAATAAACTGATTTCACTTCGAAACAATAATAACAGTGAATTCAATGAAACAAACGAATCCTTAAATGAAATTACAAACAGTTTAAATGTCGTCATTGAAAAGTATCCGGATTTAAAAGCGAGTGAACAATTTTTAAACTTACAAAAGAACATGGCCAATGTTGAAGAACATCTTCAAGCATCACGTCGTTTCTACAATAATAATG
>JAAZDN010000034.1 GCA_012512805.1 Erysipelothrix sp.
AAATGAATTCGAAACCAACATTGCAGTACTTTTCTTAACTAACTTCTGGTCAGCCACAAAAGTTCCAATTTGAGGAACCCGATAAAGAACACCTTCTTCGACTAATCCATTGATTGCCTTACGAATCGTCATTCGACTCGCATTGTATTTCTTTTCTAAATCACGCTCAGAAAGGATTGGCGTATTGGGCTCTTGATGTTGAATCTCAAGTCGCAACTCGTCCATTATTTGAAGATATATAGACACTCAAATCACCCCTTCCTTAAGCAATATTAACACAAATATTGATAATTTCAATCCATAAAAAAGTCAAGTTCCTTTGAAACTTGACCTATAAATCCCAAAGGATGACTCTTTACTATTCAATAATCGCAAAAGGTTGCCAAGGTTTAATAAAATCGAGAAGAATCTCCTCATGATCAGCCAAGTGGCCAACTACGTTTATCTTACCCTCATTGTGCATGTCTTTTAAAATAATATGACACTCACCTTTGTAGCGACCATAGTGTTCATTTAAAATACAAATATCACCACGTTTTAAGGTTTCAGGTGTATTTCCTGCTGGAATAAAGGCGTCAGCATAGTCTATACGAGGCATCGTTGATCGAGCCATAAACTCACTCATATCTCCACGAACAAAATGCTTATAGTTTAAGACAATTTCTTTTTCAACTTCAGTAATTGAATCATTAAAATTAACCTTAAACGTTAATCGGCCTGGATGAATTGCATGCAACATTTGTAATTCTTCATCACTAGCATACATATTCGCAATCAAGATATCATCAACCAGTCTTGTTGCATATAAATGACGGACTTGTAAATCTAGTGGTAAGTCACGATGCATTTCTAAGGTACACAAGCCATCATTCACCGGCCATGGACCAAACGCATTTTCAACTTGCGAACTCACAAATGCAGCAACTTTCAAATTATGAGATTGCATGGCTTTTGACGTTTTCTCAAACTGTTCATAACTTAAACCTGTATAACGTTGTGGATAAAAATTGTGACAAGTAATTAAATTTTGACGAAACGCTTGATAACTTAAAATATTATCAACATATTTTGTATCTTGGGAAGCATTAACCTCGATTTTAAGCAGTTGATCATTGTAAGTCATCATTGCTTCCTTTTGACCATCAAATCCTTCATCTAAGCGAAGTCCATCAACATGGAGTTCTTTAAAGAAGCTTAAATCATTGTAGGTTAATCCATAAGTTTCAAAAACACTCGGAGCAACATCAACAATGACTTCATAGCCTAACGACTTTGCGTATTCATTAATTGTCTTAATACTATTAAGGGCAACTTCATCAACGCTAAGTAAATTCGTAAACAATCGTCTAAAACCAGAGTCATAGGCTTTTTTTAAATAAGTTTTATCCTGTTCAATATTCTTAGATATATCTGGATAAATCGAAAGTCCTAATTTAGACATTGGCTTCCTCCTGCTTTTGAACTAAATAGTTGTCAATATTAAGAAGCAGTGCATTCACTCGCTTCTTATTTCGTCGATTGAAAAGCGTTGACATTAATTTATAGTTTAAACTACTCATCTTTTGATGAGTCTCAAACTCTTCACGATAAACTAGACGACAGTGATGATCATCAATTGGCTCAATTAAGTACGACAATTGATTTGTTCCTTGCGTAGTTTCAAATTTTGCGGTGTACTCTTCATCAGTTAAAGTAACAATCGTCACCTTAACTTCGCCACCTTGTCCAAATTTATTCGTCATCATTTTTGTGTATACTAAACCTGATTTGAGGTTTGTTTCATCAATGTTGTGTTGTTTAATTTCTAAATGGAGTGACGCTACTAAATGATTCATTAATGTAGAAGCACTAACATGCATATCTCTTATGATTTCCATTATTTAACTCCTTTTTTCTTTGAACTTCGATAGTATAAATAACACCCCAAAACCACATAAAGAATCCCACTAATCACAAAGCCAAAACTAGTTGGTGTAAATGATGATGCATACATAATACTAATTAAACCAAACGTAATCAGTACTAAACTCCATTTCGACATAAACAATCTCCTATCGTGTCACTTGGAAATACAATGACTTCCCTAAATCACTCTCTTTAATAATTGCTTTGGCCGTATCGATGGCCAGTTGTATATC
>JAAZDN010000035.1 GCA_012512805.1 Erysipelothrix sp.
AAGGCGACGTTCACTACCTTCACCAGTACTGACTGTTTTAATGTTATTCATACCACTTAAGTAGTTATGGACAACACGACGTTCATCACTTGGTAAGAAATCTAATGTAGCATCAATTTTAGTCTCTTGAACTTCTCGAGCAATATTGTATACAAAGGATTCCAATTTTTCATAGATGTTTGCCTTGTAATTATTAACATCCATTACAAGACGGATATTCTTTTTAAAGTGAGCATTTACAGCGCTGCGGATAAGGTTGGTGTAGGCTTTAAGCGTACTTCCTTCTTTTCCAATAACAATACTATTGTTTTCAGCATTAAGGAAAATTCGATACATGTTGTCTGAATAAAAGACATCAACGTGCACTGTATGTTGCATATTGTGAAAGAACGTTTCAATGTATTCTTTTGTAAATTCAATAATATCAGCATCAGTAAAGATATTTAAAGTAATACTATCTTCACTTTTCTCTTGAATATTATAATGAATTATAGAAGGATCAATACCTTCTTCATAGGCAATATCATCTAAGATTTGCTTAATTGACTCTCCGCTGTAAGTTTTCATTTTATCGTCCTCGGTTTGCTTTTTCGCGTTCGCGACCAATAATGACATCACCAAGATATGTTCTAACGATGGCCATTAATGATGAGAAGATGTAATAAATTGACATTGTAGTTGGTGTTGTAGCTGCAATGAAGATCATCATCACGATCATCATGTTTGCCATACCACCCATTGGATCCTTAGGTACTTGTGCTTTATCATATGCTTTGAAACTACGTTCTTTTTCCATACGACGTTTGTTTAAGAACTGTGGAAGTTTCATTGAAATGTATTGTGATCCCATCATTAAGATGATAATAACAATAAAGATCCAACCATTAGGTCCTGCTCTAAAGCCATCAAATGGTTTTTCACTTAAGTTTGCTCCTAAGAATAACCGCGGAGTACTTTCACTATGCCATAATGAGCTTGTATAGTATACCGCTGATAACATTGCCATTAATAATGGTAATGGAATAAATGATCCCATTAAAGTTGAGAACATTTTGATATCGTTATCCTTGTACAATCTTTGTGTTTCTTGAGATTTCATCATCATCGATTGTTGATCAGTACGACCTTCATATTTCTTTTCAATCTTATTAATTTGAGGTTGTAGAAGTTGCATCTTACTACTTCCTTTTTGTGAGTTAAGCATTAATGGCATTGTAATTAAGTTAACGAGAATTGTTGCGATTCCAATTCCAGCAATCGTTCCCCAACCTAATACTTCAATAACATAGTTAATAACATATGTAATAGGTAAGACAAATAATGCGTTAAATTTACTGTTTGCCCACACTTCACCAAATGAAGTCGTTAACGTATAGAAACTCGTTGGATCATTTAAATCAGGACGTGAACATCCTACTAATACTACTAGAGCTATTATTGCGAATAAAATTCTTTTTTGCATTCTACTAAAATGGTTCATTAGTATCTCCTTTTTTCTATGGTCTTAAATAAGTCTTCTAATTGTTGATAATTAGAATGATAGTCATCTTTGAAATATTTAAATCTCACGATAATGACACAATCAAATGAATAATCTGCTTTATAGATATCTTGCATCATCATGCGTAACTGGCGCTTTACCTTGTTACGAAAGACGGCATTCCCCATTTTCTTCCCAACGGAGATCCCAGCTCGAGCATATGCTTCAGTCTTGGGTTGATGATAAATCACAAAGTGATGGTTCTTATCTGATTTCTTACGTTCAATCAGTGCTTGAAACTCTGTAGCACTTTTAACTCGATATTGTACTTTCATATTAAATTATAAAAAAGTCACCAATTGGTGACAGTTTTATGCTGACAATACCTTTCTGCCTTTTTTTCTACGACGGGCTAAGACGCGACGTCCACCAGGTGTAGCCATTCTTGCTCTAAAGCCATGTACGTTTTTTCTTTTTCTTTTACTAGGCTGATATGTTCTTTTCATATAAAGTTACCTCCAATTCTGTTTTCTTTATATATCAAATTACCAAATTACAGGAAACTACTTTGGACCTGCAATAGTATTTGCTAGTAGATTATACATAAAATCAGCACATAAGTCAATGAACATGGCTCAAATAGGCATCGAAACTTTATCCCCCATTTCATCCAAATAAATTCATAGGATCATATCTATTATGTATAGTATAGAAATAAAATTATTTAACCGTTTATTAACCTCATATAACTACTTTTTAGCTCGATTATGTTTTGCAATTATTAATATTAAAATTAAGAACTCACTTACTATTTTATTTGACTTATATTAACTTTATGTACCATTCTTTAATAACATCTTTCGACGGATGATGATTGCTGTCGTTTGAATAATAAGAACACCCATGAATATTCTAAATCCGAGTGCTAATTTGTTCATAAAAATATAGGTACCAATGCCTATAGCTAAAGGTGATACTATGTTAAACCAGCCGTGCCGCACATACTGCCACTATTCTCATTTTTGACCTCCCATAATCGTAAATATTTCCTCTACATTTGTTGCATTGATCAGTGCATGATTATTATCATCATACACAAGACAACGTGCAATATCCGCTATGATTATTAATTGATCAATAAATATATCCTTACTTTATAATGGTTTATTGGGGTTTATTATTTATTTTTTAATTGATTTTTATGTGATCTAATTATACTAGTTTGTGTAAGATTGATCGAGTTCTTTCAACATGTCATACACTGCTTCATATGTTTCACAGACATCTGAAGGTACTGTATAGTTATTTGTGAAATCACGTAGGGCACTGAAATCTTCTTTAAGATTCTTTGTATCCTTTTCTTGAATTTTTAAGCTTAATCCTTCATATACTCTTTTGACATCATGAAACTCTGGGTGTGATCCTCCATGTACACGTGCAACAACTGGAACGTATTGTTCTAGTTTTTCAAAGTTCTTTTCTAATACTTCATTAAATTTTTCCATTTTATGTCTCCTATCTTTCTCAAGGCTTGCTTGATTGTGTCTCCATCTTATCGTGATTTAGATTGTAAGTACTTGACGCCTGTCAAGTTTTAGCAAAAACTAGAAAAAAAGATTCTAGTTTTCACTAGAACCCTTGAATATATTGTTTTATGTTAACTATACGTCTTTTGGTAATACTAGGTTTAATACAATCCCTAGGATTGCAGCGAGTGCCATTCCTTCTAACATGAAGCCTCCACCAAATTGGATGACTGCTCCACCTAATCCAACGACGATCATTGTACTTGCGATGATGACGTTGCGTTGTAGTGAGAAGTTTACTTTTTCATCAACTAAGATACTTAATCCGTTTGATCCGATAACTCCGAATAAGACGATTGATAGTCCACCGAGTACTGGATCTGGTATTGTTCTGATTAATGCTGTGAATGGTGCGATGAATGAGAGGATGATTGCGATTACCGCAGCTCCCATAACAACGTATACTGATCCAACTTTTGTCATTCCGATA
This sequence comes from Erysipelothrix sp., assembly GCA_012512805.1. Lineage (GTDB taxonomy): Bacteria > Bacillota_I > Bacilli_A > Erysipelotrichales > Erysipelotrichaceae > JAAZDN01. Next base: position 3,497 of record JAAZDN010000035.1, read on the forward strand.
ACACCTGTATTTTCACCGTATGTTGTAGTATCTGGTCCACCGATTAAACAGCTGATTGTTGAAGCGACACCATCTCCGATTAATGTTCTTGCATATCCTGGATCTTTCGCAAAGTTTTTACCTGTGATTTTTGATAAGACAGAGTGTGCTCCGATATGTTCACTAATTGTTACAAATGCGATCGGTATAATTGCTAGGGCACGACCTGTTACTCTAAAGTCGTATGTATCGAAGTTACCAACTTTTACTGGGAACATAAACTCAGGAACTTTAATCCATCCTGCTCTTGCTGCTTCAACGACGGGTGTGAAATCAATCATACCGAGTGCTGTTGCTGTAAGGTATCCTGTAACAATTCCAAGTAAGAATGGAATAAGTTTTGAGAAGCCTTTACCCCAGATTGTGAAGATAACTACTGTTGAGAATGATACGAGTGCTACGAGCGCTGTTTTCCATTCAAAACCATTTTCTCCGACTACAAGTCCTGCTTGTGATACTGCGTTTGCTGACATTCCAAACCCGATGATAATGATCATTGATCCAATAACTACTGTTGGAAGTAATTTATCAATCCAGTCTGTACCAATAAGTTTAACTACAAATCCTACTGCGATAACTGTTAGTCCCGCGAAGACTAATCCACTTTGTCCTGCTGACATTTCTCCAGCCATGTTCGCTGCAGTTACTGCTCCGATAAATGAGAATGATGATCCTAAATACATCGGTACTTTTTTCTTCGTTAAGAAGATATAGATTAGTGTACCAATCCCTGATGTGAAGAGTGCAACCCCAATTGATCTTCCTGTTAATATCGGAACTAAAATTGTTGCTCCGAACATCGCAAAAACGTGTTGGAATGATAACATCAACCATTTAACTGGTTGTGGTTTCTCATCAATTCCAATGACTAAATTATTTTCATTCATGTACAATCCCTCTTTCTCGTAGATCTCAAATAAAAAGAACTCGCAAAGAGTCCTAAAGGGTATGTAATTCGCCTTATTAGTCTCACAGGACTAACTTAAAGGACCTACTCTAATAGATTATAGCACATAATTAATGCTTGGCAACTTGTAAACACTTTTTAATTTAAATTTTATATATTTTCTATCTTACTTATTTGTAATGGTCTTATATTATATATAGTGATACTATTTTATTAAGAATACTGATGCATATTATTAATTTATAGTGAGGAGGAATTTTTATGCAAAGGTTATATAAACTTGTGATTTTGAGTTGTCTATTATTTTTAGTTGGCTGTTCTTCAAATGATCGTGTCCTAATTTGTAACTACAGGGATACAGGAATTGTTTATGACTTACTTGTTCGAGAAGTGAAGGGTGATATTACATATGCCACCACAACATTTTATGTTGAGCAGTTAAACAGTGACGTTTCTGATTCAGATATTTCCAGTTATAAAGAACAACTTAAGTCTTTTGCTCATTTGGATTTAGATAGCGTATATCGATATACTGATGGAGTTGCTTTGAGTTCGTTTATTAATCTTCAAGATTTTGATAAAAACCTTGATTATAGTATTTGGTTTGAAGATTTCAATTCATCTACTGAAATCTCATTTAAATCTTTACAAGAGCAAGCAAAGAATGCACTTGATTGTAAAGTAAGTAGTATAAAGACATCCTAGAAATATTAGTTCTTTAGGGTACAAAATCATCGAGATTATGTACCTTTTTTGATATTTACTGTAAGATTACGCTTACAATAGTGATGTTTGTTGACAGGTGGTTTTTAATGTTTTATACTTTCAGTGATTGAGATCAAATATAATGTCCTTAATAAGGTAGGACAGTATCTACCAATAACCCGTAAAGTTATTGACTATCGTGATAACGTAACAATTATCCTCGATATATTTGCTTGATCAAATACAGGAGGAGAATAGAACTATGGCTAAAAAAATTAGTAGCTTTTTTAAGCTTGACGAGAACAAGACAACAATCTCAACTGAAGTCTTAGCAGGCTTTACAACGTACTTTGCGATGGCATACATTTTAATTGTTAACCCGCAAATTTTATCAGAAGCAGGACTTCCAAGTAACGGTGTCTATGTGGCAACAATCGCAGCAGCATTTGTTGGGACAATCGTTATGGGATTATTTGCAAACGTTCCTTATGCGCAAGCACCAGGGATGGGATTAAACGCATTCTTTACGTACACAGTAGTATTTAAATTAGGTTATACACCTTATGAAGCATTAGCATTGGTCTTCATTTGTGGGATGATCAACATCTTAATTACTGTTACAAGTGTTAGAAAACATATCGTTCGTGCAATTCCAGAAACACTTCAACAAGCAATCGGAGCTGGTATTGGATTATTCATCGCATACATCGGATTATTAAACGTAAACTTTATCGGATTTGGAGCAGGTGTTCCAGAATTATCAGGATTTGCTGATCCATCAGTACAACTTGCAATGATCGGTTTAGTAATTATGATTGTTCTATTAATTAAGAAAGTAAAAGGTGCAATGTTGATCGGTATCATTGCTACTACATTAATCGGTATTCCTATGGGTGTTGTTGACGTGAGCAACCTTAGCCTCGTAAGTGGATATTCAGAAGTATTTGCTGATTTCGGATCAATCTTCGGAAAAGCATTAGGTAGTGAAGGAATTGTAAGCTTATTTAAAAACCATAGCTTAATTGCAGTCTTCCCAATTATCTTTGCATTCAGCTTAACTGACACATTTGATACAATTGGAACATTCATTGGTACAGGACGTCGTTCAGGTATCTTCACTGATGATGATGTTGAAAACTTAGAGAATGGAAAAGGGTTCTCATCAAAAATGGACCGTGCAATGTTCGCAGACGCAATCGCAACTTCAGTAGGATCAATCTTCGGAACATCAAACACAACAACATTCGTTGAAAGTTCTGCAGGTATTGAAGCAGGTGGACGTACTGGATTAACTTCAGTTGTTACAGCATTATTATTTGTCGCATCATTAATCATTGCACCAATCGTTCAATTAGTTCCTGCAGCAGCAACTGCTCCAGCATTAATTATCGTAGGTATCCTTATGAGTTCATCATTTGCTGATATCGACTGGTCAGACTTCAGTGTTGCTGTACCAGCGTTTATTACAGTTGTAATGACAGTATTAACATACAGTATCTCTAATGGTCTAGCATTTGGATTCATTGCTTACATCGTTGTTAAAGTTGCCCTAGGCGAAGCAAACAAAGTACACCCAATTGTTTATGGAAGTACATTACTATTCATCTTAAGTTTCATCATCGGAGCTTAGTAAAAATCAATTAGAATATTTTAAAGCCATATCTTAAATACAAGATATGGCTTTTATTATGCATTAATTTCTTTTCTAAAATTGATTAATCAATAATATTAACTACTCTCCATACAATCAATCCTTTGGTTTCAATGATAATTTAAGTGCCAAGGCGTCTAAATCATTCTTAGTCACACATCTAATCGGCTCTTTAATAGAAATATTTACTATATTTGCATGTTTCATTGCCTTTTCAAAACTATTGTATTCTTCATTCGTTAAATTAAATTACAATACACTCTAACCTTTGATCATACTTCAAAAGACTTAGTGGTATCAGTTATCAACAATAGTATTTTTCCACAATTACTATTGAAATACATTACTATTTTATATTTATGATCATTATTGGTTTATTGATAGCAATGGTAAGCTTTCCCCATCTTATCCATATTACTTTTTAAATGTTATCCACAGTGTGTGGATAAGGTGTATAACTAAGTTTAGCCTTTATACATAAGGTTTATTGCCACTTATCAACTAACAATTACATTTTATTTTTTTATTCTTTACACCTTTATTAACAGTTTTAAATACCAAGGGGATAAGTCTTTAAATATTTATCTTATTTTATCCCCTAAAAAACTTGTGGATAACTGTGGATAACTTTTCTAAAGGTATGTGTAAAGGCTTGTTGAGAACTATCTGTTGTGGATAATTTTTTATATAATATTTTTACTTTTAACTTACACAGTTTTAAGGTAGAATATTAATAATAAGGCGGTGATATAATGACAAATAAGAATTCAAAATATAATGGTTATTGGGATAATATCGCCACACTTTTAAAAGAATCAATGGATAATGATGTTGTATTCGATACGTATTTTTTAGAAACACAGATTCATGAAATTACGGAGAATAATATTATTCGGTTGGAAGTAAAGTCTAATATGGATAAAATGGTTCATGGACAGTTTACAGATTTGATTAGTGCGGCAGCGAATACCGTTCTTGAAGGTAATTATAGTATTGAAGTATATAGTAAAGATGAATTAGAAGTACTCATTAAGAACAGTAAACCTAAAAAAGTTAATATGAAACTAGATTTGGATATTGATCTTGTCGATAACTTATTGGATAAGTTTACCTTTGAAAATTTTATTGTTGGGGAAAGTAATAAAGAGAGTCATGCTGCTTCATTAGCAAGTGCAATTCGTCCTGGTGAGTTTTATAACCCACTCTTTATTTATGGTAACTCTGGACTTGGAAAAACTCATTTACTGCATGCAATTGGAAACTATGTTAAGAAAAGTAGTAAGGGGAAGTTAAAGGTCTTATACATTACAAGTAATGATTATGTGACTCGTGTTGTAAATAGTTTTAAAAACAATAGTATTGAAGAGTTTAAACAAGACATGTATAACTTAGATGTACTCTTAATTGATGATATCCAATTTTTAGCTGGTAAGGAAAAGTCACATGAAATTTTCTTCTCCATCTTTAATGAACTTGTGAACAATAGAAAACAGATTGTCATAACAAGTGATAAGCATCCTACTGAAATTAATGGACTTGAAGATCGTTTGATCAGTCGTTTCTATTCAGGATTGTCTACAAGTCTTGATTCTCCTGAGTTTGAAGTTGCTTATCGTATATTAGAGAAGAAGATGGAACAACAGATGATTAGTCCTGAGAGTGTTGATCCTGATGTTATATCCTATTTAGCAACAAACTTCTCTAAAGATGTTCGTAAACTTGAAGGAGCACTCAATCGTTTAATTTTCTTTGCAATTAACTTTGGTAAGGATTCACAGATTACGATGCAAGTTGCAACGAAGGCATTTAAGAATGATCATAAGAAGGTTAATGATATTCTTAGCTTAGATTCCATTAAAGAGACGGTAGCAACCTATTATGGCTTAACGATTAAACAAATTGATTCTAAGAATAGAACGGGGATTATTGTTAACGCACGACATATCTCAATGTACTTAGTTCGTAAACATTTGGATATATCATATAATCAAATAGGACAAGCCTTTGGTGGGCGTGATCACTCAACGGTTATTAGTGCATATGATAAAATAATGGCGAAACTAAAGTCTGATACGAGTTATCAATTAGCAATATCAGAAATAGAAAAGAAGATTTTAGTGAATTAGTTAACCACAATAATTCACATGTTATTCACAGGTAAAAATGATATAATAGACTATATATAAAGGTTGTTTGTGACTTATCCACGTTATCCACAGCCCTAATAGTAATAAGTACTTAAAGACATTAATACATAGGAGGAAATTTATGCATTTTAAAATATCGAAGAAAACATTTTACCAAGCTTTAGATCGTGTTGCTCGAGCTATTTCTGCGAGTTCACCAATTCCAGCATTATCAGGAATTAAGATTGTTTTATTAAATGATGAAATTCAATTAACCGCTAGTGATTCTGATATGTCTATTTATGATGTCATTAAAAGTGATGAAGATAATCAACTTGTTATTTATAAAACTGGATCCATCGTTATTGAAGGAAAATACATTTTAGACATCGTTCGTAAAATTGATGCGACATCATTAGAAGTAAATTCAGAAGATGGCTATCTCACAAAAATTTCAGGAGGTAATACTGAATTCAAAATCAATGGTGTACCCACAAGTGACTATCCTTTAATTGATTTTGCGAAACCTGAAGACACATTTGTATTAAGTGCAAATGAACTTCATCAAATGATCGTTCAAACAAGCTTTGCAACAACAGATCGTGAAAACCGTCCAATCTTAACTGGTGTTAATGTTACACTTGAAAACGGTCGTTTAACATTCGCTGCAACAGACAGTAATCGTTTAGCGCGTAAGACCTTAACAATTGATAATGAAAATAACATTAATTTTATTATTCCAGCATCTTCATTACAAAAAATCGCACGTATTATTGATCGTAATACGGATGTTGAAGTTGCGGTATCAGATAAGAAGGTTCAATTCTACTTTGAAGACATGATCATTCAAAACCGTTTAATTGATGGAATATTCCCAGATACAAACCGCTTTATTCCAAATACATATCAAACAATCATTACCTTAGACAGCCGTGATTTACTAAATGCAATTGGCCGTGCTTCATTTATTAAGAGTATTGATGGTGTTTCAATCGTAAACTTCCAAATTACTGAAAATAATTTCGTAATTTCAAGTCGTTCACAAGAAGTTGGATCATCAGTTGAAGAAATTATTAAATATACCTTTGAAGGAGAACCTTTAAACATATCATTCAGTGGTAAATTCCTATCAGAAGCCTTACGTGCAATTGATGGATCAGACATCAAAATCTCATTTGAAGGTGAAATGAAACCCTTCGTTGTTCGAGAAATTGAAGACTTGGATACAACACATTTAATCTTACCTGTTAGAACAAATTACTAATTCTAATAATATAATTATAAAAACGAGTTATCATACTACGATAGTTCGTTTTTTTTTGATGTCCTAAAAAATACAATCATGCTTTAATTACAAAATAAGCAATATAAGCACTTTAATAGTCCAAGTACTCACTTTATTTAAGAACGCTATAAATAGAATTAAAAGACGATTTATGATATAATAGAGGGTGTAAAATGAATATTTAGGAGTGATATTATGGTAATAACAACAGAATATATTACATTAGGCCAATTGCTTAAATTTGCGGGTCTAGCATACTCTGGAGGCGACATAAAAGCGATCCTAGCAAACAGTGAAATTTTTGTTAACGGAGAAGCTGAAAACCGTCGTGGTAAGAAATTATATGCTGGTGATATTATCAAAATTGATGATAATGACGAAATCATTATAAAAAATGATAACGAAGCTTAGTTTAAGCAATTTTCGAAGTTACAGTCATTTAGAATTAAATCTTACTCCAAATATTAATGTCATTATCGGTAAGAATGGTCATGGTAAAACAAATATATTAGAGGCAATCTATTTTATTTCAAATATCAGATCACATCGTACCCGTAACGATTTAAGTATGATTAAACACGACTCTGAATATGCTCGAATTATTATTGAAAGTCAAAAAAATGATAAACATAATAAAATAATGAGTGTTATTCACAGTAAAGGTAAGTATTTTAGTATTAACAATCAAAGTATTAAGAAAACGAGTGAAATGCTTGGAATGATCAACACAGTTTTGTTCTATCCAACTGAGACAACATTATTCTCAGACTCACCATCAGTACGACGAAACTTCTTTGATGTAGAAATTGGAAAAGTATCACAGATATATACGTATAACTTTCAAACATTTAATCGACTCTTAAAAGATCGAAATCAAATGTTAAAGCGAGAAGCACTTGATGATATTTTATTTGAAATGATTACGAGTGAAATGATTGATGTTCAAATTGAAATTTCAAAACGCCGTTTCATACTCATTCAATATATTAATCAAAATATCCAAGCTGTTCTTGATAAACTCTTAACACAATCAATTCCAATTAACATTCAATACAAATCAACGGTTGTGAATCAAGATAGAGATGCTTTAAAAATATCTTATCAAAAATGCAAACAACGTGATATTCAACTTAAGGCAACACAAGATGGTATTCATCGTGACGACTATCTTATCTTAAGTGATGATATTGAAGTGAGTAAGGTCTTATCACAGGGACAAATTAGAATGGTCCTATTAGCTATTAAACTTGTGATTGTGGATTTTATTTATGAAAAGAGCGGAATTAAACCAATCTTATTATTAGATGATGTTATGTCTGAATTGGATGCTGATAATCAAATAAATTTGATCAATGCTATTCAAGATGTTCAAACAATCATTACAACAACAGAAACGTTAAATATATTCGAAAAACAGAATGTTAATAATATTCATATCGTTAACAGTCACATTAGAAATGAGGAAGCTTAATGTCAAACATTAGAGGGAAAGAATCTTACGGTGCTGAAGATATACAAGTACTAGAAGGTTTAGAAGCTGTTCGAACACGACCAGGAATGTATATTGGTAGTACTTCTGATACAGGACTCCACCATTTAGCATGGGAAATTATTGATAATGGAATTGATGAGTCTTTAGCAGGATTTGCAACAGAAGTTATTGTCACAATCAATGCTGATGAGTCATTAAGTGTTCGTGACAATGGTCGTGGTATGCCAACAGATCTTCATGAAAAAACACATATTTCTGCTGTAGAAACTATTTTTACTGTGCTTCATGCCGGAGGTAAATTTGGTGGTGGAGCCTACAAGGTTTCAGGAGGACTTCACGGTGTTGGAGCATCCGTCGTAAATGCCTTATCTGAATTTTTAGAGGTGAAGGTTTTTAAAAATGGAAGTATTCACTATGTTCGCTTTGAAGCAGGTGGAAGCGTTGTTGAACCATTAAGAATAATTGGAGAAACTGATAAATCTGAAAAAGGAACAGAAGTTACCTTCAAACCAGATATTAAAATCTTTAAAGAAGGAACAATCTTTAATTATCAAACCACTCATAATCGCTTAAAACAAATGGCATTCTTAAATAAGGGAATAAAAATTGTATTAAATGATAAGCGTAAAGATACTGAACAAGTCGTATTCTACAATGAAGGTGGAATTAAAGACTATGTATCTTACTTAAATAAGACAAAGGTCCCTATTCATGATTCAGTTATTTATGCTGAAGGTGAAGATGAAGATATTATGGTTGAAGTTGCACTTCAATATAATGATACCTTCCAATCTACTGTTTACTCATTTGCCAATAACATCAATACAGGTGAAGGTGGAACCCACGAAGAAGGATTTAGAATGGCACTTAATCGTGTTATTAATAATTATGCAAAAGACAATAACTTCATTAAAAAGGATGAGGATAGTTTAATAGGTGAAGACATTCGTGAAGGATTAACTGCGATTGTTTCAATTAAACATACGAATCCACAATATGAAGGACAAACAAAATCAAAACTAGGTAACTCTGAAGTCCGTCGTGTTGTATCACGTATCTTTGCAGATCAACTCCAACGTTTCTTAATGGAAAATCCAGATGAAGCAAAGATTATTATTGAAAAAGCAATGATTGCATCAAAGGCTCGTCTTGCAGCAAGTAAGGCACGTGAAATTACTCGTCGTAAAGGAGCACTTGAAATATCAGCACTTCCTGGTAAGTTAGCAGACTGTTCAAGTAAAGATGCATCACTCAGTGAAATCTTTATCGTGGAAGGGGATTCGGCGGGCGGAAGTGCCAAACAAGGCCGAGACTCAGTATATCAAGCGATTCTACCACTTAGAGGTAAGATCCTAAACGTTGAAAAAGCCAACTTAAACCGAATTTTTGATAACAATGAAATTAAAGCAATGATCGCAGCCTTCGGAACCGGTGTTGGTGATGAAATGGATATTGAAAAACTTCGATACCATAAAATTGTCATCATGACCGATGCCGATGTCGATGGTGCCCATATTCGTACACTGCTCTTAACCTTCTTCTTTAGATTCCTTAAACCACTTATTGATGGCGGTTATGTATACATTGCCCAACCCCCACTTTATAAATTAAGTCAGGGAAGACGAGAAGTCTATGCTTATACGAATGAAGAAATGGAAGCCATCCGTAATTCTATGGAAGGTAAGGTCAATCTTCAACGTTACAAAGGGTTAGGAGAGATGAACGCTGATCAGTTATGGGACACAACAATGTCACCAGAACATCGTGTTTTAATTCAAGTAACAATTGATGATGCAATTGAAGCAGATCAAGTCTTTGATATGTTAATGGGAGATGAGGTAGAACCTCGTCGTAACTTTATTATTGATAACTCAGAATTTGTTGAAAACTTAGATATTTAGGAGAATGACTATGAATAATAATGATGATCAATTCCTTGAACATGAAGGAATAAAAACAAGAGATATATCCAAAGAAATAAAAACATCGTTTTTAGATTATTCGATGTCAGTTATTGTAGCACGGGCACTACCAGACGTTCGAGATGGACTAAAACCTGTACACCGTCGTATTTTATATACAATGAATGATCTAGGAATGTACAGTGATAAACCACATAAAAAATCAGCCCGTATTGTTGGGGATGTTATGGGGAAATATCACCCTCACGGTGACTCTGCAATTTATGAATCCATGGTAAGAATGTCACAAGACTTCTCATACCGTTATGAACTTGTAGATGGACACGGTAACTTCGGATCCATCGATGGTGATGGTGCCGCAGCGATGCGTTATACAGAAGCCCGTATGTCAAAGATCGCGATGGAAATGCTTCGTGACTTAAATAAAAATACGGTAAACTTCGTCGACAACTACGATGGGGAAGAACAAGAACCATCGGTACTACCAGCTCGTATTCCAAACTTACTCGTAAACGGAACAACAGGTATTGCGGTTGGTATGGCTACAAACATTCCACCACATAACCTAGGTGAGACGGTAGATGCTGCGATCGCAGTTATGGAAAATCCAGATATTACAATCTTAGAATTAATGGAAAACCATATTTTCGGACCAGACTTTCCAACCGGAGGTTACATATTAGGACGCTCTGGCATTAAAAAAGCCTTTGAAACCGGACGCGGCTCTGTTATTATGCGCGCTAAGGTTGAAACAGAGACAATGAGCAATGGAAAAATTCGCTTAATCGTTAAAGAAATTCCTTACCAAGTAAACAAGGCACGACTCGTTGAAAAAATAGCACAACTTGTCCGTGATAAACAAATAGAAGGTATTACTGATTTAAGAGATGAATCAAACCGTAATGGTATTCGAATCGTAATTGAACTTAGAAAAGATGTTCAAGAAGAAGTTATTTTAAATCAATTGTACCGTATGACACAACTCCAATCTTCATTTGGAGTAAACATGTTAGCACTTGTTCGTAATGTACCACGCGTATTAAACTTAAAAGAAATACTCGAATACTTTATTGAACATCAAATTGAAGTTGTTACAAGAATGACACAATTTGACTTAGACAAGGCACTTGATCGTGCACACATTCTTGAAGGATTGAAAATTGCACTTGATAATATTGATGAAATTATTAATATTATTCGTAATTCAAAGGATGATGCGAGTGCACAAGCTGAATTGAGTGAGAAGTTTGATTTAAGTGAACGTCAAACAAAGGCGATCTTAGATATGCAACTTCGTCGTTTAACTGGATTACAACGTGATCGTATCGAAGGTGAATATGATGCCTTAGTCATTACCATTGAGGATTTAAAAGATATACTTGCAAATGAAGTGAGAATTCACAACATCATTAAAGAAGACCTACTTGAAATTAAAGCGAAGTTTGGCGATGAACGCCGTAGTGAAATCTCAACAGTTGAATACGGACTTGAAGATGAGGATCTTATCCCTGTTGAAGATATCTTTGTAACCTTAACAACAAATGGATATATTAAACGTGTTCTCGAAGATACATACCGTACACAAAATCGTGGTGGTCGTGGTATTCGAGGAATGAGCATGAATGATGATGATGCCATTGATTCAATCGTCAAAATGTCGACTCATGATGACCTCATGATCTTTACAAACAAAGGGAAGGTATACCGTATTAAGGGATACAATGTTCCAGCCTCAGGCAGAACATCAAAAGGTATTCCAATCGTGAACCTTATTCAACTTGAATCAAATGAAGTCGTTAATGCGATTTTCGCAAGTAACAATGATGAAGCGAAATATTATTTCTTCGTTACAAAACAAGGACTTGTGAAACGTGTTGAAATGAGTGAATTTGAATCCATCAGACAAAATGGTAAGATTGCGATTGCACTACGCGAAGACGATGAACTTGTAGGTGTTCGTCAAACAACGGGTAATAATGAAATTATTATTGGTGGATCTAACGGTAATGCTGTCCGCTTTGAAGAGACTGATGTTCGCCAAATGGGACGTACTGCCTTCGGTGTTCGTGGATTTAACGTTGGAGAGGGCGAAGTTATTGGTATCGCAACTGACATTGCTGGACAATACATTTTATCGATTACTGAAAATGGATACGGTAAGAAAACACCACTTGATACATACCGACTCACAAAACGTGGTGGTAAGGGTGTTAAATCCATTCAACTTACAGAACGTAATGGACAATTAATTGCCCTAAGAGCTGTAGAAGGTAATGAAGACCTCATGATTATTTCAGACAGTGGTATTATTATTCGAATTAACCTTGAAGAGGTTGGAACGTACAGCCGTAATACACAGGGCGTTAAACTCATTAACTTAACTGAGGGCAGTAAAGTATCGGCAGTCGCAATTATTGAACCTTCTGAAGACGAAGATGATCTCAATAACGAAACAGAAAATGTTGAGGAAAAAACAGAAGACATTATTGATGAAGCTCTAGTTAAAGAGAGTTTATCGTAAACGACTTCAAATACAATCAAAATTGAAATAAATGAGTGATTACGTTATAATTTATTAAAGCAATAAGAAAACAAAGTAAATGTTATTCCATGTATAGAGAGGTAGCGGTTGGTGTAAGTTACTCATGGATGCATTGAAATCTACTTTCTTGCACGGGAAACCCGGTAGCACCGTTATCGCTTAGAGGATGTTACACGTGTAACATCAAATTAGGGTGGCAACACGAGATATCGTCCCTGGCGATATCTTTTTTTATTTTAAGGAGAGATAAAATGTTAGACATTAAATTGATTAGAGAAAATCCAGAACTCGTACGTGAGAATATGCGTAAAAAATTCCAAGAAGAACGCGTTGGTCTTGTTGACGAAGTACTATTGATTGATAAAGAACTTCGTGAAATTCAAACAGAAGGTGACCAGCTTCGTTCTAAACGTAATACATTAAGTAAAGAAATTGGAGGCTTAATGCAAAAAGGTGATAAGGATGGAGCTGAACGCATCAAAAATGAGGTTAAACAAATTGGTGAAACCTTAGTACAACTAGAAACAGACTTAACAGATAAACAGGAACGCTTCCAACAAATCATGTTAACAATACCAAACATCATTGATGATAGTGTACCAATTGGAAAAGATGACAGTGAAAATGTTGTAATTGAACAACACGGTTCAATCGTAGATCGTGACTTTGAAGTTCCATACCACGCAGACATTATGACGACACTAGGTGGTCTTGATTTAGAATCAGCACGTAAAACAAGTGGCTCAGGATTCTACTATCTCTTAGGCGATATTGCGCGTCTTCATACGGCCGTTATTTCATATGCCCGTGAGTTTATGATTTCAAAAGGCTTTACGTACGTCATTCCACCGTACATGATTCGTGAACAAGTTGCAAGTGGTGTTATGAGCTTTGAAGAAATGGATAACATGATGTATAAGATTGAAGGTGAAGATCTTTATCTTATTGGAACAAGTGAACACTCTACAATTGGCCGCTACATGGATGAAATTATGAGTAAAGAATCACTTCCACAAACCTTAACAAGCTTCTCACCATGCTTTAGAAAAGAAGTTGGGGCACATGGTATTGAAGAACGTGGAGTATACCGTGTTCACCAATTTGAAAAACAAGAGATGGTTGTCCTATGTGAGCCAGAAGAAAGTAAAGAATGGTTCGATAAACTATACAAATATTCAGTAGAGTTATTCTTAAACTTAGATGTTCCAGTACAAGTGCTTGAATGCTGTAGTGGGGACTTGGCTGACCTTAAAGTGAAGAGTGTTGATATTGAAGCATGGTCACCACGACAACAAAAATACTTTGAAGTGTGTAGCGCATCTAACCTAGGAGAAGCACAGGCACGTCGATTAAAAATACGAGTAAATGGAGAGAACGGAACATACTATCCACATACACTAAACAATACAGTTGTTGCACCACCAAGAATGCTTATTGCCTTCTTAGAAAATAATGTGAACGCTGATGGATCTGTAAACATCCCAGAAGCACTCCGTCCATACATGGGCAATCAAGCTGTTATTAGTCCAAAGTAATGTTACACGTGTAACATTACTAAAACACAAAATAAAAGTTGTATATAAAAATCCAAGTAGTCGAATTATTCAGATTATTTGGATTTTTGTTTAGTAATAAATAATCTAACAATGTTACACGTGTAACATAATTAAAGGGGTGAATCTGGTTGCTTTAATCCTTTAAAAAATGTATAATAACTACGGCACAACAATTATATTGTAACCAGGTCAGGTTCGGAAGAAAGCAGCCTTACTCAATCCCTATTTGTGTGTGCCTTTATTATTTCTAATAAACAAAATAATCCACAAGAGTCAGCCTAATAACTGCCTCTTTTTTGTTCGGTATGCTACAATATAGAGGATGTATGAGGTGAATCTAATGATAAAAAATGATGAATATTTTATGCGGATTGCCTTGGAAGAAGCAGAGCTAGCATTTAGTAAGGGTGAGATCCCTGTAGGTGCTGTAATAGTACATGAAAATGAAATTATTGCACGAGGTCATAATTTAAAAGAGTTAAATAAAGATGTGACAGCTCATGCTGAAATTGTTGCGATACGCACTGCATCTCAACAAATAAATAACTGGCGTTTGGAAGACATGACAATGTATGTAACCTTAGAGCCCTGTCCAATGTGCGCAGGAGCCATTGTTCAATCTCGTTTTAAACGGTTGGTCTTTGGTGCCCTAGATAATCGAGAAGGGGCTGTGGTCAGTTCTAAACATATTGTAGAGAACAACCATAATCACAACATGTTGGTTAGTAGTAAGATTTTAGAAGAAGAATGTCAAAATATCATTAATAAATTTCTCAACAGTAAAAGAAGATTGGTGAATGAATGAATAAATTAATATTGATCTATAAGGAAGAAAATATGACCTCACATGATGTTGTAAATATGGCACGACGTAGTTTGAAGACAAAAAGAATTGGTCATACCGGAACACTGGATCCCAATGCAACAGGTCTAATGGTCTTAGCGATAAATAAGGCAACAAAGTTAGTCAACTATTTACAGTATGATGATAAGGAGTACATTGTACAGATGGCCTTTGGTCAAATGAGTGACACGCAAGATCAGTGGGGAACAATTGTTAAAGAACAAGATGTAATGCCTTTTAGTAAAGAAGAGTTAGAACGTGTCCTTCAATCCTTTGTAGGTGATGTTATTCAAACACCACCCATATATTCCGCAATTAAAGTTAAGGGCAAGAAGTTATATGAATATGCTCGTAATAATGAACCGGTAGACATACCATCACGTACGATTACGATAAAAGAAATTGAACTATTGGATTTTGATGATGAGTATAAGTTTCGGGTTGTCTGTTCTGCAGGAACGTACATTAGAACACTTGTCAGTGATATTGCCGAAAAACTTAATAATATTGGGTTTATGACATCACTTGTTAGAACACGTGTTGGAAGTATGCACCTTGAAGATGCGAACTCTATTGAACAGTTAAAAGTAGGTGATGTACAGTTTATTGACTTTGAAGAGGTCTTAAGTGAGTATCCTAAAATTGAATATCACACAGCGGCTGATATCTTTAACGGTCGTCGTATTGAATTAGAAAGTAAAGATGATCTGGTCATCATCACCATTGATAAGGTTAGCGTAGCGTTTTATGAACGTGAGCACAATCAAACATTTAAATGTAAGCGAGGTTTATGGTAATGCGAATAATATATATGGAAGTAGATGGACATTTAGAAAAACAACTGGCACCTAGTGTGTGTACTGTTGGTTTTTTTGATGGACTACATAAGGGACATCAAGCACTAATTAGCAAGGCGGTTTCTATTGCTAAAGAGAGCGGCATGGCGGCGTCAATGATCACATTCTCACCTTCACCTAAGGCCTTCCTTACAAAGACGCCAGAACAGTTATTAACGACGGTATCTGAACGTGCTAAGGTAGCGAAAGACTTAGGTATTGAACAGTTTATCGT
The DNA here is from genome assembly GCA_012512805.1 of Erysipelothrix sp. Taxonomy (GTDB): domain Bacteria; phylum Bacillota_I; class Bacilli_A; order Erysipelotrichales; family Erysipelotrichaceae; genus JAAZDN01. Next base: position 19,637 of record JAAZDN010000035.1, read on the forward strand.
CTTAAAGTTCAATAAAGAATTATCAAGTTTGAGTCCAGATCAATTTCATGAACTCTTTATTAACAGTTTAAATATTAAACATGTTGTCTGTGGAGAAGACTTCCGCTATGGACATAAGGGCGCTGGATCTGTTATAACACTTCAAAAAGACCCTCGTATTAAGGTGAGTGTCATTAATGATGTTATTGAAGACGATGAACGCATCAGCTCAACACTCATTAAAGAAGGACTTACAAATGGTGATATTGATATGGTAACAAAGGCTTTAAACAAACCATACAGTATTGATGGTTTTGTAAAGCATGGACGAAAGGTTGGGCGTACGATTGGCTTTCCAACGGTAAATCTATCCTATCCATATAATAAGATTCTTATTAAAGATGGTGTATATACAGGTATCACTACAGTTAAAGGAAAGCATTACATTTCAACGATTAATGTTGGACACAACCCAACGGTAAATCACATGAGTAAAAAATCGATTGAATCCTTTATTCATCACTTTGATGAAGATATTTATAATGAGGCAGTTACCTTCAAATTTGTGAAGCGTCTACGTGATGAACAGAAATTTGACTCTGTTGAGGCACTCATTGAACAAATGCATCGTGATATCGCGAACAGTGAGGCTTATTTTAGTCCTGATGTTAGAAAAGAGTATGACATTGAAGCTCTTTAATCTTATCGACGAAACAATCGTCCTCTACAATGAAAAGAAGAATCACTATCGTGTTGTGGAACAATATGTTAATAATTTTCTTACTAACGCCGTTAAACAAAGTGACAACTATATTGGGAATAACTCACGCATTAAACAAGACTTAAGCCTTCGTAATAAAATTATTCAAAGATAGTACTACTTAGAATTCGATAATGCGGAAGCAATCATTGAGAATCTAACGGATCTTATAGGAATCACCATCGAGTGTCGCTTTAAAGAAGATGAACAAAAAATATACGAACTGTTAAAGTCACAGTTTGATGTCATCAATGGAGCATATTCTAAAGCAAAAAATGATGAACTTATATACATGAACTTTGCTATGGAACAACCACAGGTACAAAGTAAAGGCTTTGATATTTACCGTATTGATGGATATTATGAATTAGAAGGCGTAAGAACGAACTTTGAACTTCAAATACGCTCACTTATAAATACGTTTTGGTCAGGCATAGAACATGAGGTTATTTATAAAAACAATAACTACATTATGTTTGATAGTTTTCTTAAAGAATTACTCATATCAGTAAAAGGGAATCTCGATATAATTGATAGTCAGCTCACTCAAATCTATTCTGAAATGAAACATAAGGATAATGAGAGTATCGGTATGGATGGAACAAACTTCAAAGCCTTTTTAAGCAAAGAAGTAAACAATATGTTTGCTCAAAAATTAAAAGAAGCCTCACATATTGATTTAGATATTAAAAAGATCAGCGCTCTTATTGGACATTATCTCTATTTAGAAGATTTTGTAACATCCGATCATCCCCAACTTGTAATGCTCAGTATGTTTGAGAAGATTGATTTGATTGCTAAGATGGAAATGGATTTTACAAAGGCAATCTACTTTAAAGATGATTTTGAATATAGAAATGAATTTGAACGTATATTTGGGAACTACTGTTATCGCGTCATAAATAGTGATTTTGATTGGCATGTGCTCTTTGTCATGCTCTTTGTCTTACGAGATGATGAGACAAGTCATAAGTTTTATAATTTCATTCAGTTTATTCAAAACTTAATTTTGGAGCCACGTTGGTTTGAAAGTATCACAAATGAAATTAGTGATGGTTTAGAACTTACTGATCTTCAGGCAAGAATCTATACACTCGTTGGACAAAGTATTGTTAAACAAAATTCTGTTGAAGCAATTTATGAAGAAAACTTGTACAATATTATGGTGAATGTCCGTCAAGCTTTAGAAGACTTAGCTTCCAAAGCAAAGCATAAGATTGATATTGATATTGAAGATTTTTATTTAAAATTAGAAGCATTAATATAAAGAACTATTGTAGTGAAAGGGGAAGCATATGTCATATACCGCATTATATAGAAAATACCGTCCATCAACCTTTGAAGAAGTCGTTGGGCAAAAGCATATCGTTCGTACGTTAAATAACGCACTTAATCGAAATCGCTTAGCTCATGCCTATCTTTTTAGTGGTCCAAGTGGAAACGGGAAAACAAGTATTGCTAAACTGTTTGCCAAGGCAATCAACTGTACAAGTGAAACAGAAGTCATTTGTGATCAGTGTGAAAACTGTTTAAATACAAAAGCAAATACCCATCCTGATATTATTGAAATTGATGCCGCAAGTAATAACGGTGTTGACGAAATCAGATCTTTAATTGAAAAAGTAAAATATGCTCCACTTACTGGTAAATACAAAGTATATATTATTGATGAGGTCCATATGCTTTCAATTGGTGCTTTTAATGCCCTGTTAAAAACATTGGAAGAACCACCTGGTCATGTCATCTTCATTTTAGCGACAACAGAACCGCATAAGGTCATTCCAACAATCATATCCAGAACACAGCGTTATGACTTTACACGCGTTAGTGAAGAAGACATTCAATACAATATTGAACGTATCTTAAAGAATGAAGAGGTTGCCTATGATCAAGATGCAATCAATCTAATTAGTGTCCTTGCAGATGGTGGAGTCCGTGAAAGTCTCTCAATACTTGAACAAACCATTGCCTACGCAGATGACAAGATTCAACTTGAAGATGTACAACGTATTTATGGAGTTGTGACACCACAATTAAAACTTGAATTACTCAATCATATTCTCAATGGAAACATGGAAGAAACACTATCCTTACTCCGCAATATTGTCGATCAAGGAAATAACTTAGATCGTCTCATCGTAGACTACATTAATCTTTTAAAAGAAAGTGTCATATATAGTTATTCTAAAAGTGAAGGATTACTTAAGTTTTTAACACGTGATGAAGTAGAACATATTACAACAAAGGTAAGTGCAGAACAGATTATACAAATGATTGATATACTCGTAGATTTAACGAGCAGTCGAAAAAGTATTTCGGATCTTCCCTCATTTCTACAATTAGCGACAATTAAAATGATAAATATTGTTGAAAATTCACAAGTGAATACAGTAAGACCAGAAGTAGAACAACGTAATGATCAAACCGTAAAACCAGAACCAAAACCAGAACCAAAACAAGTTTCACGAGTTCACGAAGCACCTGAAGAAAGTAAAGATGAACCACAGGCTGAAGCACCAGTTTCAATGGACGCTAGAAAAGAAGAAACAATCATTCAAACAGAAGATAAAGTGGTGGCTAAAAATGAGAAGAATGAAGAATCTTCTACAACACCACCAGTAGTTAAACCAGAGCAAAAAAGCGTTCAACGATCAGCACAACGCATTAAAAAAGAAATTGATTTTGAAACATACTTATCACTGCTTGCCCATGCAAATAAGACAAAACGGATTGAAATGGAAGCACAGTGGTCCAGCATTAACACCTATCTAACAGATCTAACCTTTGCGAAATATGTTCATAAATTAAAATTTGCTAAGCTCATGGCAGTAGGAGACGCATATATTTTAATTAATGTAGAAAACCGAATTACGGCAGATGACATTAATGATGATCTCAATCAGGCTGGACTGACAGATTTAATGCAAACTATCTTTAAAGATAAGTATCGTGTCTTTGCGATTTCTAAATTAGACAGTAATCAACTCATCTCACAATTTATGGAGCGCTCGAAAGCACAGAGTCTACCTCTTCCAATAACCATTGAATTTGTTGAAGCTAAAAAAGATCAAAGTGTAAAAACTCTCGAAGATAAGGCAGCTGAACTCTTTGGGGAAGATAACTTTATTGTTGAGGAAGACTAATGTTATATCCTAAATCTTTAAATACTGTTATAGAACAATTACAAAAATTGCCTGGTGTCGGTCAAAAAACAGCTGAACGTTATGCCTTAAGTCTATTAAATTTTGAACTTGAAGATGTTAACGCATTGAAAGACGCCATTGAAAGTGTTAAATTGAACATAAGATATTGTGAGCAGTGTGGTAATTTGACTGAAACACAGAAGTGTTCAATCTGTGAGGATACACAACGTGATCAAAGTATCATTTGTATTGTAGGACAAACTACCGATGCGATCGCAATGGAAAAAACCGCAAGTTACAATGGTTTATACCATGTACTTAACGGTTTAATATCACCATCAAAAGGTATTTTACCCGATGACTTAAATATTGAGAGTTTAAAACACCGACTCACAGATGAGTACTTAAAAGAAATTATTATCGCAACAAACCTCACCATCGAAGGGGATACTACATCACTCTATTTATCAAAACTTATTAACAGTTTGAATCCCAATATTATTGTTTCACGAATTGCCCAAGGACTACCTGTAGGTGGACACTTGGATTATGCCGATGATCTCACGATCATCAAAGCCCTAGAAGGTCGTAATAAAATTTTATAAGGAGGAATGTATGCTTTATACAATTGTACATAGAAACGATGAACTTTCAATTGCAACGAGTAACTATATTAAAAGCAAATTAGAGAATACGAAGATGCACTATGATGAAGAACATCCAGAATTAATTATTGTTGTAGGGGGAGATGGAACCTTTTTACTCGGTGTCCATAAGTACCTTGAAAATATCTCCAATATCATTATGGTAGGTATTCACACTGGAACACTTGGATTTTTTGCGGACTTCCAACTTGATGAAGTCGACTATCTTATTGAATGTATTCTAACAAAAGAGCCACGTGTCAATACAAAACGACTTTTAAAAGTAGATCTTCAAACAAAAGATGATCATAAAGCATACTATGCCTTAAATGAAGCGCGTATTGAAAATATAATTAAAACACAAATATTAGATGTAACGATTGATAATGTCCATCTTGAAACATTTAGAGGAACAGGATTATGTCTTTCAACCCAACCAGGATCAACAGGATACAACAGATCTTTAAAAGCTGCGGTAATTTCAGATAAAATAGAAATGATTCAAGTAGCAGAAATTACAGGAATCCATCATCGCTTGTTCCAATCCTTACAAGTGCCACTCATCTTACACCCTGATTCAGAAATTAAGCTTACAAGTCCGAGCTTCCATGAAGCAATTATGTGCTATGATCATTTAAGTATTCCAATTCATGATGTCACTGAGGTAAATGTGACATTATCCAAGTCAAAATCAGTAAACTTTGCCCGCTATCATGAAAACATTACGTATACACACCGTATTCGATCATTATTTTAAACAGAAAAACCCCTGATTTTACTATAAAATCAGGGGTTTTTGTGAGGTATCATCAAGATTAAATAATTATTTGAAGAAGGCACCATTTTTTTGAATGTTGTCACTCGACATTTTGAAGATGACTGCAAGTGGAATCATATAAGACCAGAGTGATGATCCACCATAAGATATAAAGGGAAGGGTAATTCCCGTTATCGGTAAGAGTCCGGTGATCATTCCCATATTTTCTACTTGTTGAAAGACGATCATTCCAAGCACGCCAGCAACCATTAATTTATCACGTTGATTATCACTGTTGTATGCAATACTTAAGAATTTTAGATCAAGGATTCCGCTGAGTGTCACAACAAGTGTTGTTCCAATAAATCCAAAGTTTTGTCCAATGACCGCAAAGATGAAGTCATTTTGTGGTTCTGCAAAGGATACGACAACTTCTTTGAGAGGATGTCCTGTAAGTCCAGCTGATCCAAGGGCTAAGAGTCCTTGATACAGTTGATTACCCCAAGATCTAACATATTTTTCAGGTTCTAACCAACCATAGAAACGACTGATTCTTAGGGAGTCTCCAAATAGTTTAACGAGCAGTTGTTGATTCGTAAAGAAGATAAAGAGAAAGCCAATAAAGATTGCGGCGAAACCTAAGACAGAAACATAGATCCATGCCTTTTTTATACCACTGACAAAGACCATGGCAACTAAACTAAAGATAATAATGAGTGGAATTCCTGTATCAGGTTGTAAAATAATTAATATTAATGGTGGGATCGCCACTTTAAATATTTTCATAAAGAGACTAAAGTCTTCAGCATATGAATTTGAGAGTTTTGTTTGATTGTGTGTACTGATAATTTCAGCAGATCTTAAGATTAAGACAATTTTCATAAACTCACTCGGCTGGAAGTTTCCAATACCTGGAAAGACAAACCAAGCACGTGCATTATTAATTTCACGGACAAAGGGAACCATGTTTGTAAAGCGATCGATGATTAAGAGTGAGAGCATAAACATTAAAAACCAATAAATATAAGGAAGCATACCGTATAGATTATTAATTCCAAAGTTTAATAGCACTCCAACAAGCATTGCCCCTGTAACATACCAGACAATTTGTCGATTCACAAGTCCACTAATACCAGCACTTAAGAGAGGTGTTGCCATGTAAATTGAAAGAAGGCTGACGGAAAAGAGACATCCGAGTATACCAAGCAGAACCCAGTCCATATTGAATTTCTGTTGCACAAGATTACTTGCTAAGCGCATAAGTCTAACTCCATATCATAATGTTCAATATTTGCATCCAAGTACATTGGACCATAAGCTTTAAATCCCAGTTTTTCATAAAATCTAAGGGCATGTGTTTGAGCACCGAGTCGTACTTTTTTACATCCTTCATCTTTTAAAATGTTGAGGAGGTGTTCTATTAATGCATATCCATATCCTAAATTTCGATGTTCCTTTAAAATCGCAACACGTCCAATGAGTGCAGCATCTTCAATATATACAATACGAGCAGTTCCCACATAGGTATCATTACTTTCAATTAAGAAGTGTCTTGCCTCATAGTCTAATGTATCTAGTTCTTCTTCAACCGCAACATTTTGTTCAATCATAAATACATCTTTACGAATATTAATGACTGCAAATATTTCAGTTTGTGTTTGTGCATTAACTATTTTCAAAATAACCCTCCTTATTGATAGTACTATGTAATAATGGTATCATATTTAAGAGGTGTAGTGTATGCGTAAATTCAAAATTGATTTTGAAACAATCAAATATCCACTCATTATAATGTTAATGATGTCGGTTCTTAAAGGAATAAGTAATACCATTTTAAGTGATGCCGTTGCACCTTATATTGGAAGTAGTTACCAATGGTTAATTGGGCTTATGGGTATTATGCAATACTTTAGTAGTGTTGTTATCCAATATTTACCTTTTATATTTATTATTATGTATTTAGTGAAAACGTATCGTGATCAAAGAATTATTGTTATGTTCTTTGTTTCATTTATTTTAATTGCCACAACAACAGCCGTTGTAGGATCGACAAGTTTACCGCAGCAAGCCTATGGTTCACTCTTTTCTCTAAACCTTGAAAAAACATTGAGCATTAACTCAATACAAGTAATACTACAACCGTTTCGGATTGGATTCTTTGCGACATTAATTTCCGCAACCATTGTAGCCTATTCATACCGTGCTACTCGAACACGAACACGATATGCACTCTTTAACTTTATTGATAAAGATTCTTTAGCAACAATGTATACCGTTGTAATTTCATTTATTGTCGGACTCATCCTTGTATTTGTGTGGCCAATAGTTATAAATATTTTATTTTCAATTATAAATTGGATTGGCAGTGACATTTCTAATCCAACACATTTATATGCCTATGGTATCCTTGATAAATTATTAGGAATCTTTGAACTCTCACCATTAAATAAAAGCACCTTCCTCTTCCAAGGAATGGGAGGTACGTGGATCAGTAACACAGGTGTTAGTTTTGTAGGTGACGCCAACATCTGGAAGGCAGTCCTAAACTTTAGTGTCTTTGATACAGGATTTGGTCGTTACATGACACCGTACTATATTATTAATCTCTTTGCGATACCAGGTATATTTGTAGGACTCATTAGTTTATATACAAAAAAGAGTGAACGTTACAATCATGCAGTGCTCTTAATTTTCTTAACAATATTTACCTTTATTGCGGATTTATCCTTACCAGTAGAAATTTTTATCTTTATTACAGCACCCTTACTGTTTGTCTTCCATATTATTATTACGGGCTTTCTCTTTGCGGTACTATCAACATCAAAGATCGTATTGGGGAGTGTCTTTGCGGATGGCGTAAATAATATAGCGTATGGTAACGGTCTTGAACTTATTGGTTATTTAAAAAATCATAACCTTGTCACAACCGTTATAAGTATCTTTATTATCGGAGTTATCGTACTCTTACTCTATGTCTTTGTTACTCGAATCTATTACAAGCACTTTGCAATTGGACTTATAAACAAATATGAGATAGATCATACCGTAGATCAATTCCTTGAAATTGTAGGTGGTATTGATAATATTGAAGAAATTAACTCAAGTCCATTTAGAGTTTCCGTAAAATTAAAACGACCACAAATGTTTGATTATGATTTATTAGAACAATCAAATGTTTCACGTGTTAATGAAACACGATCTGAATATGCACTGTACTACGGAACAATCAGTACAATTATTCGTAGTAATGTCTTACTTCGTAAACAATTAATCAGCGAGGATTAAACAATCTAAAAATTATATGAGATGGACACCACGTAACTGTGATGTCCATTTTTTAAATTAGGAAGACTTAAAATAATCATCTATATTTAATTGGTGATAAGATGATCGACGTAAAAAACATAACAAAATACTATCGGAAACAAAAAGGAGTTGCTAACTTCTCACTTCAAGCAAAAAGTGGAGAGTGTATTGGTATTATTGGAATCAACGGAAGTGGAAAAACCACCTTCTTTAAAGTGCTATTAAATCTTTTGAATCGAGATACAGGTACGATGCACTATCAAGGAAAAGACTTAAGTACATATAACAATACAATCCTGGGCTATCTACCAGAAGAACGGTGTCTCTATCTTGATCTTACCGTATACAAACAGGTACAACTTTTAGGACGCTTAAAAGAGATGAGTGATCAAAAAATTGAAGAGAGACTAGATAAGTATTTAAAACTTTTAAAAATAGTGGACTATAAATACAAAATCATTGGAAAATTATCAAAAGGCAATCAACAAAAGGTCCAAATCATTTGTTCACTCATCCACGATCCAAAAATCGTTGTCTTGGATGAGCCTTTATCAGGATTAGATATTATTAATGTGAACATTCTTAAGAAACTCATCTATCAATTAAAACGTGAGAATAAAATAATTTTAATGGCAAGTCATCAATTTGAACACATTGAACAATTTTGTGAACATATCATTATTTTAAAACATGGAGACACACAGTTTAAAGGTAGCTTGAATGAACTTCAATCACTTTCAAAAAGATTTTATCTCACACTCGATCAGAGCGTATCAAAAAAATATCATGACAAAATAAACTACAGTCAAATTACACATAATGAACTCACAACGACCTATGAACTGAATGATTATGAGGAGTCATTAGAGCTTGTCAAAGAAATTATGAACAACAATGATGTGACAAGCATCAGTTTAAAGCCATCAAGTATTGAACAAATTGTAAGGGAGTTTAATCTCATATGAAACACCTTATCCAATTTGCACTTTCTCGACGCTTTAAAAATAAGGTGACGATCTTATTACATGTACTTACAATAACCTTAATGAGCGCAGTCTTTTTTGCTGATAAAATAATAGTATGGATTCTACCACATGCTCAAGAACAAACGATAATTTACTATCCTGAAAGCTTGGAGTCCACGATCAATGACTATATCGATGAGAATTTTCGGTTCGAACGCGGATATGAATCAAAGGCTATTAATATTATCGAACAAGAATCAATCATTATTGAAAGTGAGTTCGCACTCGATCCAATTGTACAATTAGAAATTCATACGATACTCACACGTTTAATATCTGAACAGTGGCTTAATCAACTTAACGATCAGGCCTATGCTGAGATTATAAATAATATTTCCCCGGAAATAAATTTTGTAACGTTGTCAGAAAACAATCTGAGTCAAGATAAGATGAACATGAGTATGTTTCTCATTACTGGAATCTACTTTGCAATGTTATCTTTCTCAACAATGATTGCGAACGAAGTTGTATATGAGAAGACATCCAAGGTATTGTCAATGATCCTTACATCTATTAGTACGACTGAACATTTTATTTCAAAGATGATTGTAGCGTGGTTAACGGTCACCATCCAAACAACAATGGTTGTAGCAGAAATCGTAAGTATAATGATGTTACGTAATCTGTATGATGAAGGCCATGGTCTGTTAAAAATTTTAAGTCGGTATAAACTTATTCAAACGCCCGCCTTAACATTCCAAAGTTTTATAGAGCACTTAGATATTGATGCCAGACTCATTACAATATTAGCGATAAGTCTTTTGTATATGTTTGTTGGAATTATACTTGTACAAATTATAATGGTTTGTCTATCCAGTTTTATTACTTCAATCGAAGAATCTTCCGGATTACATGCACCTGTGTATATCATCTTTTTAGTCATATATTATATTGCCTTAGCGCTTAACTCTCCACTGAAACTTAGTCAAGGTTTAGGCTATTATTTTTCAATGACGCCGATATTGTCGATGCTCTTTATGCCAATGCGCCTTATGCTCATGCGTGTCAGTATGTATGAGATTCTCTTAGGCCTACTGTTAAATCTTATAAGCTTAGTTATCTTTTTATATATCGGATCAAAAATATACAATCTTGGAATACTGGGTGGCTTTAGCTTTAGAAAGTATCACTTAAAGAGTACAAAAAATGACGCCTCTTCTCACTGAGATATAATAGGTGTATAATACGTAAGAAGTTGAGGCGAAGTAAATGCGTTTATTAAAAGGAATAAGTATTATTTTTGGTTTTACGTTTTTAGGAGAGTTCTTAAGTTTAAACCTAAACTTGTTTATACCAGGGAGTATTGTCGGTTTATTACTACTCTTTGGAGCATTACAATTTAAAATCATTAAGCTTGAAGCAGTAGGAGATGTAGCAATGGCTTTTCAAAAAAACATGGCCTTTCTCTTTGTGCCATTAGTCGTGAATTTAACGAGTCAAAGTCGACTCTTAATAAAATATGGAATTCAATTACTCTTAATTATTGTGGTCTCAACAACGATCACATATTTTAGTGTTGCGAAAGTTAGTGAGCGATTAGATCATGAATAATATATCATTTGGAATTGCAATGAGTTTAATTGCTTATTATTTCGTAGATGTGCTACAGAAGAAAACAAAGCAAGCATGGTTGAATCCGCTCTTATTTAGTGGTCTATTAATCATACTAATATTAAGTATATTTAATATTAGTATTGACGACTACATGCTTGGTGGTGATTTGATTAAGGCGTTGATTGCACCTGCAACGATCTCTTTAGCCATTCCCTTATATAAGAATAAACAACTTATACTTGATAATGCAAAGCTCCTGTTTACTGCAGTGTGTTGTGGGATTGTGAGTAATCTTATACTCGTACTTGCTGCGAAGCATCTTTTATCATTAAAAAATGAAGTGTTCTTATCGATTGTTCCTAAGTCGATCACAACTGCAATTGCAATAGATGTAGCAACGTATCTTGGTGGAATTACTGAGATAACGATCGCAACGGTTTTAATTACTGGAATCTTTGGTGCAATGTTATCACCACTATTCAATAAAATATTAAACGTGAAGTCCGATAAAATTATAGGTTTAGCCTTAGGTACAAGTGCCCATGCGGTTGGAACTGCTAAGGCAGTAGGGACAAATGAAGTTCAAGGAGCCTTTGCAAGTACATCATTGATATTGAGTGGTTTATTAACCGTTTTACTTAATCCACTCTTTGTACAACTATTTAAGCTCTTATAAAAGATAATAATTTGACTAAGGAGGCTTAATTACTTATAATTCTATTGAAGTCTAAGGGATGATAAAATGGCAAAATCTAAATTAACGATATCAGATGTCGCAAAGTTGGCAGGTGTTTCTAAAACAACGATATCACATTTTCTCAATGATAAATTTGAGTTTATGTCGGAATCAACACAAGAACATATTCGTAAAGTAATTATCGAATCTGGATACCAGCCAAGTAAAATTGCACAAAGTTTAAAAAGTCAAAATAGTTTTATTATTGGTGTTATTGTCTCTGATATTGAGAGTCCTTTTGTTGCGGGTTTAATTAAGAGTGTAGAGCGTGCCTTAGAAGGTACAAACTATCTCATTATGACCGCAAGTACGGATAATAGCTTAGATAAGGAAATTCAAGCCATTGAAGCGATGCGTGCTCAACAAGTTGATGGGCTTATCATCCATACGAGCAATAATGAAAACAATTATGTTCGAGAACTTGCAAAGAGTAATCTACCGATTGTTCTAGCAGATCGTTCCATAAAAAATGGTCAATTTGATATCGTATATGTCGATAATGTTCAACCAATTCAAAATGTGTTAGATCACTTACATGAAGAAGGATATGAAGATATTTACTTCTTTACTGAAGATCCTGAATTTGTATCAACACGTGCCAATCGTGCAGAGGCCTTTAATGAGGCAATCAAAGCACATGATACTGATAATAAGGTACGTATTATTAAGAGTGATGATTTTGATATGATTAAGGCTGAAATTGTTGAAATAATGGAACGCTATGTTCGTGAAGGAAAAAAACCAGCAATTGTTTGTGAGGGTGGACTGGTCCTCTTTGTCGTAGCGAAGTGTATGCGTGAGTTAGGTTTAAGCTTACCTGCAGAAATTGCCCTAAGTGGTTATGATGATTGGGGAGTCTTCTCACAATTAGGATGGGCAGACATGTTAGTCGATGGGATAACAACCGTAACACCATCCGTCTATGAACTTGGACAACGCGTCACAGACCTTCTTTTAACACGTATTGCGAATCCAATGAGTGATCATGAGTCAGTCATTATTGAGGCTCCATTAATTATTCGTAACAGTACTGAACTTCGTAGCTATAACTTAAAACAAGCACAAAAGAAAAATGATTAATCAAGGGATGTCACTGACATCCTTTTTAAATGAAAAGAAACCCTTAAGGTTTCTTAGGATTGGATTTTAACTGTCTTATTTTGGAACTGCGTTTTAAACTATTCAACTTCGTATAGTTTTTCGCAAGTTGAACTTCATAAGCACTGGATCCTTTTAGCGTTAAAAATTTCTTGTTTTTAATCGGTTCTGGTAAATACTGAATACTCATCCATAAATCAGGACGATCATAGGGATACTTATCTTCCTCATCCATATTGACGGGTGTATACCGAAGATAGTCTGGCATTTGATGAGGATTGTGTGTGACATATTGAATGGCTTCATCTAAGGCATCACAGGCTGAACGTGATTTTGGAGATAAGGCCAAATCCACAACGGCCATACTGAGTGGAAGTTTAGCCTCGGGTAGTCCAAGTTGATTGGACGCAGTAACAGCCTCAATAGTTCGTGCAACTGCCGCCGGATTTCCAAGACCCACATCTTCATAGGCAATGGCCACAAGCCGACGTTCAATCGATTGAAGATCACCTGCAAGAATAAGTTTAGCCAAATAGTATAAAGCAGCGTTCACATCACTACCTCGTATTGATTTTTGAAGCCCACTTAAAACATCATAGTGACCATCACCATCACTATCCATATCTAAGGATGGCTGTTTAGAGAGTGACGAAACAGTATGATGATCTATTTCATTCGTACTTAAAATACACAGTTCAACAAGATTAATTGCGGTTCGCATGTCTCCATTTGAATGTTGGACGATTAAGGTAATCGCATCATCAGTAATTGAAACGTCTTTAAACATCTCACGTGACATAATATTTCGAAGTGCAACAAAGAGACTGTCTTGATCAATGGGCTTTACTTCGAATAAATGCAAACGCGATCGAATTGCGGGATTGATCGCAAAGTATGGATTTGAAGTTGTTGTTCCAATGATTGTGATCGTACCATCTTCAAGATGGGGTAATAATAAGTCCTGCTTATCCTTATTCAATCGATGAATCTCTTCAACAATGACGATCAGACCATTTGAAAGCTTTCCTTCTTCAAAAATAGCGTTTAAATCCTTCTTACTTCCAATGACCGCATTAAACATTCGATAGGGACGTTTTAACTCTTGAGCAATAACCGTCGCTAAGGTTGTCTTACCAGTTCCAGGATTACCAAAAAGAATCATTGAAAGCAGTGCGTCTTCAGTGACCATTTTACGAATAATTTGTCCAGGTCCTGTTAAATGCTCCTGTCCGATAATATCGTCCAATAATGTTGGACGTAGTTTATGTGCTAATGGTGTTTTCATGTTTATACCTCTTTACTATTCTAGCATTGTTTGTATAATTAATGTAGAAAAGGGTGCTAAGATGCGAGTACTCGTTCAAAAAGTAAGTAAGGCCTCGGTTAAAATTGAACAAGAGGTTTATAATAGTATTGGCGATGGACTGCTCTTATTTGTGGGCTTTTCAATCGATGATCATCATACAATTATTGACAAAATGGTTGAAAAACTCATTAAACTTCGAATACTTGAGGATGAACATGGTAAAATAAATAATGGAATTTTAGAAAGTAACTTAGAAATATTAAGCATTTCGCAGTTTACTTTGTATGCCGCAACAAAAAAAGGACGTCGACCAAGCTTTTCAATGTCAGCCAATCCTGAAGTTGCACGTGAATATTATGATTATTTTAATGAACAATTAAACAATCATATACCCGTAAAGACCGGACAGTTTCAAGCTGATATGCAGGTGGAGCTGATCAATGATGGGCCCTTTACGATAATGTTAGATAGCGAGGAATATCAATGGCACAAATAATCAAAGGTGATGAAATCGCCAAAACTATTACAGATAAAATTAAAGATGAAATTTCAAACTTAGATGTCAAACCAAAGTTAGCAGTCGTACTCGTTGGTGAAGACTTTGCAAGCGAAGCCTATGTTCGTGGTAAAGTTAAGGCAGGTAAACGCGTAGGTATTGAGGTAGACATTGTTCGCTTTGAACAAGAAGTTAGTGAAGAGAAAGTAATTGATGTGATCAAACAATTAAATAGTGATGAGAAGGTTGACGGTATTATTGTTCAACTTCCACTGCCTGAGCACTTTGATGTTGCGAAGATCGTGAATGAAATTAGCGTAGAAAAAGATGTTGACGGCTTTACCTATTATAATGCAGGACGACTCTTTAGAGGAAATCCATTATTAAGTCCATGTACACCACAGGGCGCAATGTACATGTTAGAAGCGATGAATGTTGAAATAAGTGGGAAACATGCAGTTGTCGTAGGACGAAGTAACTTAGTAGGACAACCTTTAGCACGCATGTTAACGGCAGCCGATGCGACCGTAACACTGTGTCATAGTAAAACAAAAAACTTAAAGAACATAACAAGTCAAGCTGATATTCTCATTGTGGCAATAGGACAAAGTCGATATATTACTGCGGACTACGTCAAAGAGGGAGCAATCATCCTTGATGTTGGTATTAGTCGCGATGAACATAATAAACTATCTGGAGATGTGGACTTTGACAACGTCTTTGATAAAGTAAGCATGATCAGCCCCGTACCAAAGGGTGTCGGCCCATTAACGGTAGCGATGTTACTGCATAATACATTGAAAGCATACAAAGGTGAGCTCTGTGGATAATTATAAATTAAACGATATTGTTGAAATGAAGAAACAACATCCATGTCGAAAGTCAGTCTATTGGCAAATTATTCGTATGGGTGTCGATATTAAAATTAAATGTTTAGGTTGCGGTGCAGTCGTAATGTTAGAACGTCCGTATTTTGAACGACGTTTGAAAAAAATATTGACTGCACAAGAGCAAGAGAACTTAGATGTGCTATAATAAATAAACAAAAAAGAATCTGGAGATGAAAATATGGCTTTAGTAGCTGGGATCGTTGGTCTACCTAACGTTGGTAAATCAACATTATTTAATGCAATAACAAAATCAAAGGTTGAAGCTGCGAATTATCCATTCGCAACAATCGATCCAAACGTAGGTGTCGTTGAGGTACCTGACCAACGTTTAGAAGAAATTACAAAAAGAATCGTTCCTCAAAAAGTAATCCCAGCAACATTCGAATTCATCGATATTGCGGGACTTGTTGAAGGTGCAAGTAAGGGTGAAGGTTTAGGTAACCGTTTCTTAGCCCACATTCGTGAAGTTGATGCAATTTGTCATGTTGTCAGATGTTTTGATAATGATCAAATTACTCACGTGGCAGAAAGTGTCGATCCAATTCGTGATATTGAAATTATCAATTTAGAACTCATCTTTGCGGATCTACAATCGATTGAAAACCGCCTAGGTCGTATTAAAAGCAAGGTTAAGGCAAAAGATAAAGAAGCGATTGCTGAAGATGTACTTTTAACTCGTTTTCAGACTGCACTTGAAGACAATCAACTTATTCGTAATCTTGACTTATCAACAGACGAAAAGAAACTTGCGAAAAGTTTCCATCTACTCACGTCAAAACCAGTCTTATATATTGCGAACATGAGTGATGAAGAGGTAGGAAATCCAGAAGCAAATGCTTACTACAATTCAGTTTTAGAATTCGCTGAAAAAGAAAAAAGTGAAGTCATTCCAATTAGTGCAAAAACAGAAGAAGATTTAATGGACATGGATGCTGAAGATAAGGCAATGTTCTTTGAAGAATTAGGCATTAATGAAAGTGGACTTGATCGTGTTATTCGTCAAGCATATTCACTCTTAAGTTTAAGAACGTATTTCACAGCAGGTGAAAAAGAAGTACGTGCTTGGACATTTAAGGCTGGAGCAAAGGCTCCTGAGGCCGCAGGTGTAATCCATTCTGACTTTGAACGTGGATTCATTCGCGCTGAAATCTATGCATATGATGATTTAATTGAATATGGTAGTGAACAAGAAATTAAAAACGCAGGTCGTTTACGATCAGAAGGAAAAGAATATGTTGTTGCAGATGGCGACATCATCCTATTTAGATTTAATGTTTAATGTGTTAAAATAAGGTTATAAGAGAGGTGGATATTTATGAAATTAATATTAGCAATCGTATCAAACGATGATAGCCAAAACGTATCAACTTTATTAACGAAAGAAAATTATTCAGTCACACGCTTAGCGACTACCGGAGGATTTTTAAAAGCCGGAAATACCACAATTATTATTGGTACAGAAGCAAAGAATGTTGACCGTGTTATTGAGCTTATTGCTCAAGAAAGTAAAAAACGTGTTGAAGTCGTTCCATCTTCAGCATCTTACGACTTAGGTCGTTTTGCATCATTCCCAGTAGAAGTTGAAGTGGGTGGCGCAACGGTCTTTGTTATCGATGTACAACAATTTGTAAAACTATAGTAATGAATATGCTTAGTTATTAATTTAGAAGGAGTTAATTTATAAATGAAAAGAGTTAGAGTAAGATATGCCCCAAGTCCAACTGGACACTTACACATTGGAAACGCCCGTACTGCATTGTTTAACTATTTATTTGCGAAACATCACGGTGGCGATTTCATCTTAAGAATTGAAGATACTGATATTGAACGTAATGTGGAAGGTGGCGAAGAGTCACAGTTAGAATACTTACAGTGGCTAAACATCTTACCTGATGAAGCTCCACATCTTCCAAATCCAAAGTATGCACCATACCGTCAGATGGAAAGATTGGACATTTATAATGAATACGTAGATCAACTCATTGAAGCAAAACATGCATATAAATGTTACTGTACACCAGAAGAATTAGAAGCAGACTACGCAGAACAAAAAGCTGCTGGACATGCGAGTACACGTTATAATCAAAAATGTTTACATTTAAGTGATGAAGAAATTGCTGCAAATGAAGCAAATGAAAAACCATTCATGGTTCGTCTTCGTGTTCCTGCAAATGAAACATACAAATTTACAGATATGATTCGTGGAGAAGTTTCCTTTGAATCAAAAGACATTGGAGACTGGGTCATTCGTAAATCTAATGGTATTCCAACATACAACTTTGCGGTTGTAATTGATGATCATTTAATGGATATTACACATGTCTTCCGTGGTGAAGAACATCTAAGTAACACACCACGCCAATTAATGGTCTACAACATGTTTGATTGGGAAGCTCCAATCTTCGGACATATGACATTAATTGTAAACAGCGAAGGTAAAAAACTTTCAAAACGTGATAATTCAATCATGCAATTTATGAGCCAATATAAAGAAGCAGGATTCTTATCCGATGCGATGGTAAACTTCATGTCACTTTTAGGATGGTCACCAGCAACTGAAGATGAAATCTTTACGCACGATCAACTTATTGAAATCTTCGACGAAAACCGTTTATCAAAATCACCTTCAATGTTTGATAAAGATAAACTCATGTGGATGAACAATAAGTACATTCAAGCCTTAGACAGTGAAACATACTATGATCTTGTCATGCCATTTGTAGAAGCTGCCTTTGACATTAGTGATAAAGATGAAGCATGGTTACATACACTTGTTAATCTCTATCAACCACAGTTAGCATACGCAGAAGAAATCGTTGGACTCATTGCACCATTCTTTAACGCATTTGAAGTCATTGAAACAGCACGTGAATACTACGATGCTGAAACAACAGAAACCGTTCGACTTGCACTACGTGAACAACTCAATGCTTTATCAGAATGGAACGTTACGGAAATTAACCAAGCAATTAAAAATGTTCAAAATGAAACTGGAATTAAAGGAAAACCACTCTTTATGGGGGCACGTACTTTAGTTACAGGTAGTGATCATGGTCCAGACTTAGGAAGTTCAATTTATTCAATTGGACAAACTGAAGCCGTCCGTCGTTTAACTGAAAAAATATAAAAAATAAAATGAACTACTTATCCATTTTCAGATATGTAGTTCATTTTTTATTGAAAAATGATAGTTCAATATATTTATAGGATTTTGAATAGTAATTTCATTGTTATCCAAAAGTAAAAGGTATACTACAAACAAGGGACTTATACAAGGAGGTAAACAATGGCTGAACAAGTGTTAAGTGCAATAATATCTGTAATATTGATTACATGTTTGACAATTATTTTTTTATATCTATATTATCGGTATATATATGAAATTTTAGAAAATAAAGAATTAAAAGAAAAGGGAATAGTTAGATTTTTTCATATATTTATTTCAGATAAAATTGTTGACGGAATATTAATAGATATTTTGAATTCTGATTAAATATTTGAAAACAATGAAATATTAGAAAACAATGAAATAAGCAAATTAACAATAAAAAATAACTCTAACCTAATAGAACAGAAAGAAAAGATCTATTTTAGAAATAGTAAAAACTATGGAGAAGATGAAAAATTTGCAGTGAGAACTTGGTATGGTGTTTATAGACAAAAAATTGAACTAGAGGACTATAATTACATATGTTTTAATATAAAAGGGAAAAGAAAATTCTATTTTGAAAAAGAACAGTTTATTGGACTTATAGAAAATATTATTACAAAACCCGAGCAAGTAAAATATGATAAACGTAAATCATATGATAATTACATCTATCAAAATCATCAAGGAGATTGGTACATTAAACGCTTAGGATCTCACCTATTAACGCATATTAAAATAGTTTAAAAGAAATACAGCCCTTAATCATAAGATCAAAGGCTGTATTTTTTTATTTTCTAAATAAACGATTATTACGATAAGAAGGGTTGGTTGTTAGGTTAATGTCTAACTCCTTTATGACCTTTTTATCAGTTGACGATAAAATAACGGATGAGTGCATTTCACATGCTGCAAGTTTAGGCAGTTGCTCAAGCGCAAGTTTTGCGTACTTGTTATCAATTGCAGCAATCGATAACATAATAAGTACTTCATCAATGTGTAACATCGGGCTACTGTTTCCAAGTCGTGTGACCTTTAATTGTTGGACAGGTTTAATGACACTACTTGAAATTAATGGAATCGCATCATCAATATTACCAAGATGTTTGAGTGCATTAAGTAATGCAGCACTTGCGGCACCAAGTAAGTCAGATGTTTTACCCGTAATGATCACTCCGTCATTTAACTCAATAGCAACAGCTGGTTTTTCAGTAGCTTTAGCAACAGCAATTGCCGCATCCACAACCTTACGATCACTAACGGTTAATTCAGATTGATTCATGATCATTTCCAAACGCTCTACAGTTTCAACAACTTCTTTTTGACGCTTTAAATTTACGACA
Organism: Erysipelothrix sp.; assembly: GCA_012512805.1. GTDB lineage: Bacteria > Bacillota_I > Bacilli_A > Erysipelotrichales > Erysipelotrichaceae > JAAZDN01. Next base: position 39,822 of record JAAZDN010000035.1, read on the forward strand.
GCTTCCATATAACGACGAATGATCTCATCATTGGACGCCTTACGAACAACCTCATCATCAACAATACAACTTCCAATAACGTTTACTCCCATATCAGTTGGAGACTTATATGGAGAATCTTTATATATACTTTTGAAGACACTGTTTAAAACAGGGAAGACTTCACTATCACGATTGTATGATGTTGCGACTTCATTGTAGGCCGCATAGTGATAGGGGTCTATAATATTAACATCCACAAGATTTGCAGTTGCGGCTTCATATGCTAATTGTAAAGGATGGTTAAGTGGAACATCCCAAACTGGGAATGTTTCAAATTTGGCATATCCGGATTTTAAACCCTTAGTAAAATCTTGATACAACTGGGATAAACAGAGGGCCATCTTACCACTACCTGAACCCGGTGCAGTAACCATAACGAGAGGACGACTTGTTTCAATATAGTCATTCTTACCAAAACCTTCTTCACTTAAGATAAGTGGAACATTACTTGGATATCCTTCAATACGATAATGAAGATATGTTTTCATACCTAAGACTTCTAGTTTATGTTTAAATTTTAATGAACTGTCTTGTCCATCAAACTGTGTAATAACAACACTACCAACAAAGAGTCCGTTGGCCTTAAAAACATCAACCAAGCGTAAAACTTCTTGATCGTAGGATAAATCATTATCATTACGCATTTTATTATGTTCAATATCTAGAGCACTTATTGCGATAACAATTTCAATATCATTTTTTAATTGTTTCATTAATTCTATTTTATTGTCTTTAAGAAAACCTGGTAAAACCCGTTGGGCATGGTAGTCATCAAATAACTTTCCGCCAAATTCCATGTATAACTTATTATCAAACATTGAAATTCTATCCTGAATTTTTTGTTTTTGCAATCTAAAATACTTATCGTTATCAAATCCAATTTTATTCATCTTAACACCTCTAAACCATTATAACAAAAGAGCGCACCAAAAAACCGCTAGTGAGTAAAAATCTATTCAAAAGTTTCCAAAAAGTGATAAGATATAGGGGTAGAAAATATATAAATAGATAAAGGAAGGTAATTATGGAAAGAAGACCCGTTATACTTGCTATTATGGATGGAGTTGGACTTAGCGATTCAACAGAAGGTAATGCCGTACGTAATGCACACATGCCAAATTTACAATATTTAATTGAAAATGGAGCTTATACAACATTGAAAGCACATGGTACAGCAGTTGGATTACCATCAGATGATGATATGGGTAACTCAGAAGTTGGACACAACGCACTTGGATCAGGACAAATCTATAGCCAAGGATCAAAACTCGTAAATGAATCAATCGCATCAAAAGAATTATATAGTACAGATACATGGAAACAAATCGTGAGTGTTTCAGATGATAATACTGTCCACTTTATTGGATTATTATCAGATGGTGGAATTCACTCAAACATTGAACATATTAAAGACTTAATCGTTAATGCAAAAGCAGCTGGTGTAAAAAATGTTCGTCTACATACACTTATGGATGGACGTGACGTTCCGGAAACATCAGGATTAGAATACATTGAAGTAATGGAAACATTATTTAATGAATTAAACGATGAAAACTTTAACGCTAAAATCGCAAGTGGTGGTGGAAGAATGTACATTACAATGGACCGCTACGATGCAGACTGGGATATGGTTGAACGCGGATGGAAGGCACACGTACTTGGAGAAGGACGTCAATTTGAAAATGCCGCAACCGCAATCACAACATACCGTGAAGAATTAGGTGTTAACGACCAAGACTTACGTGAATTCGTAATCGTTGAAGATGGTAAACCAGTTGGAACAATCGAAGATAATGATAGTGTTGTGTTCATTAACTTTAGAGGAGACCGTGCTATCGAAATTACAAAGGCATTCACATATGGTGATGAATTTGATAAATTTGATCGTGTACGTGTTCCAAAAGTATTCTATGCAGGAATGTTACAATATGATGGTGACTCAAACTTACCAGAACATTACCTCGTACAACCACCACACATTACAAATACATTAACTGAAAGATTAGTTGAAGAAGGATTAAACGAATACGCAATTTCAGAAACACAAAAATACGGTCACGTAACTTACTTCTGGAATGGAAACAAATTAAATAAAGTATCAGAAGAATTAGAAACATGGGTAGAAATTAAATCAGACATGGTTCCATTTGAACAACGTCCTTGGATGAAGGCTGCTGAAACTACGGATCTATTAATAGAAGCTCTAGAATCAAACGCGTACCAATTCTTAAGAATCAATTATCCAAACGGAGACATGGTTGGACATACTGGTAGTTATTTAGCAACATTAATCAGTGTTGAAACTGTAGATCTACAAGTTGGACGATTATTAAAAGCTGCTCAAAAAGCAAATGCAATTCTTATCGTTACAGCAGATCATGGTAATGCAGAAGAAATGTTAGAGAAAAAGAAAAAACCAACAGATGCAGATGCACCAAAAACAAGTCACACTACAAACCTTGTTCCATTTGTTATTTACAATGCAGATGTTGAATTAAA
>JAAZDN010000036.1 GCA_012512805.1 Erysipelothrix sp.
AAAATGAGAACACATAATAATGGAGAACTACGCATCACTGATGTTAATCAAGAAGTAAGACTGGTTGGTTGGGTTGCGAAAAAACGTAATTTAGGATCAATGGCCTTTGTCGATTTACGCGATCGCTATGGTAAAACACAACTCGTCTTCGACGAAAGTTTCCACGAACAACTCAAAGATGTCCGTAATGAATATGTCATTAACGTGACTGGAAACGTAGTAGAGCGTCAATCAAAAAACAGTGAAATGGAAACTGGTGATATTGAAATCGTTGTAACGAATGTTAAGGTCTTAAGTAAGGCCAAAACAACACCTTTAATCATTGATAATGAAACGGATGCTTTAGAAGGTGTACGTATGAAATATCGGTACTTAGACTTACGTCGTCCAAACATGCAAGCAAACTTAATGCTAAGAAGTAAGATCAGTTCAACGATTCGCCACTACTTAGAAATGGCCGATTTCATTGATATTGAAACACCTGTACTTGGTAAGTCAACACCAGAAGGTGCACGCGACTATTTAGTCCCTTCACGAAACTATCCTGGAGACTTCTATGCACTTCCACAATCACCTCAAATTTATAAGCAATTACTCATGATCAGTGGCTTTGAACGTTACTATCAAATTGCGAAATGTTTTAGAGATGAAGACTTACGTGCAGATCGCCAGATGGAATTTACACAAGTGGACATTGAAGCCTCATTCTTAAGCGATGTAGAAATTCAAAGTTTAACTGAAACAATGATGCAAAAAGTCTTTAAAGATGTCTTAAATGTAGATATTGAAGCTCCATTTAAACGCATGACATGGGCTGATGCAATGCATGCCTACGGAACAGATAAACCGGATCTACGCTTTGGAATGGCATTTCAAGATGTGAAGTCAATCTTTGCGGACAGTGAATTTAAAGTGTTACAAGCAGGACTTGGTGATGATAATGTCATTAAGGCAATTGTTGTTCCAAACTACGCAGATTTAACACGTAAGAATCTTGATAAACTTGTCGACATTGTGAAGTCACATGGTGGACATGGAATTCTTGATCTTAAGTATAAAGATGGACAACTAGATGGACGTATTCTTAAGTTCTTTAGTGAAAGTGAAATTAGTGCTCTTACAGACCAATTGAATCTATCTGAAAATGATTTAGTCCTTATTGTAAGTGGTGAGTTTGAAGTGAGCTGTACTGCACTTGGTGCTGTACGTAGCTATCTTGCCAATGAACTATCCATGATTGATGAAGATAAGTTTGAATTCTTATGGGTTACTGAATTCCCACTGCTTGAATTTGATAAGGAAGATGATCGTTACTATGCACGTCATCATCCCTTCACACGCCCTATGGACGAAGATTTAGAACTGCTTGAATCCAATCCAAAAGCAGTCCGTGCGATTGCCTACGATATGATTTTAAACGGATTTGAACTGGGTGGAGGATCACTACGTATCTATGATAATGAAATGCAAACGAAGATGTTTGAAGTACTTGGCTTCACACATGAAGAAATCAGATCACAGTTTGGATTCTTCATTGATGCCTTTGAATACGGTACACCACCACACGGTGGAATTGCCTTTGGACTAGATCGTCTCGCAATGTTAATGGCACATGAAACATCAATTCGTGAAGTGATTGCCTTCCCTAAAAATGCTCAAGCAAAAGATCCAATGATGGAAGCACCATCACAGGCAGCTCAAGCACAACTTGATGAACTTTCACTCTTAATCAATCAAAAAAGTGAAAATAACGCCTAGTATATTTTGATTATTCACTAAATATTGCTATAATATAAATACCTAAGGGGTATATATATTTTCGAACATTATACTATATGGAATTTGATGTCACAGTTGTGTGTAGAATATTAATTCACTAAGCAGCTGTTCAAAGTTCCGCCTTGGACCAGAGTCCGGGAATAGTTGCCTCTTAGGCACAAAAAAAACTAAATAAGTTAGGAGGGACAATATGAACTGGGCCGTTATCGGATGGGTAGCATTAGGAGTATTAATTGGTGCTGTAATCGGATTTTTCGTTTCAAAGAAATTATTCGAGAAACAAATCAAAGACAACCCTCCAATTACTGAATCAATGATTCGCGCGATGTATGGACAAATGTGGCGCAAACCTTCAGAAGCACAAATTCGTCAAATCATGAAATCAATGCAACAATAATTAACATTAAATACAATATGAAAGTTCTTTACGATAGTAGAGGGCTTTTTTATTTGTCAGTAAAGTAAATTTATAAGGGTAAAGTTGCTCTAGTAATATACTAATGGTTTAATTCAATAATAATCTTCAATAAAGTATATAGAGTAATGAATGTACTAAGGTGCTTTAACAGTGTATATTTAAAGAACAATAGTACAGAAGTGTAATGTTTGATAAATATAATGAGGTGGAAATAAATATTTGATTAATAAGCATCAAAAATTTAAGTGATATTATGATAAAATAATACATACAGAGAGTAGGGGTATGTATGTTAAAGGTAAGTAATTTAAGTAAGTATTATCGTGATGTGAAGGCGGTTGATGGCGCATCTTTTTTTGTTAATAATGGCGAAGTTGCGGTTTTAGTCGGTCCAAATGGTGCAGGTAAGTCGACGACAATTCAAAGTATTGTTGGGATCTTACGTTTTGATGGTAAGGTTACGATTGATGATCATGATAATCGTTCGCTTGCGGCTAAACAATTGTTGGCGTATGTTCCTGAGATACCTTCTATGTATCCACTTTTAACGGTTCGAGAACATATTGAATTTATGAGTCTTGCTTATGGTTTCGATATTGATAATGATAAGATTGATGCCTTATTACACCGTTTTGAACTGTTTGATAAACAAGACAAACTTGGAAATGAACTTTCAAAAGGGATGATGCAAAAGGTGAGCATTTGTTGTTCCTTAGTTGTGGATCCTGAGGTTATTATCTTAGATGAGCCAATGGTTGGTCTTGATCCAACCGCAATCAAAGAATTAAAACAACTAATACTTGAACTTAAAAATGATAATAAATGTATTTTAATCAGTACGCATATGATGGAAATGGTGGACTCTTTGTGGGATCGTTTAATTCTTATGAAAGAAGGAAAGATTTTATCGAATGCTACAAAGGCTGAAGTTGGTGATCAAGATCTTGAAGCACTCTTCTTTGACTTATTAAAGGATGATGAAACTGTTGGTGTTGAGTATGAATAAAGCCATTGTTTTTCAATTAAAAACAACATTAAAAAACTCCTTTAAACTCTTTCTTAAAAAACCATTAAAAATGATCGGTACCTCTATTGGAGTTTTATACTTAATGATCATGCCCTTTATGTTCTACGCACAAATTAGAGATTTTAACTTAAACAATCCAAGAGGATTTGTCCTGCTTAATGCGATCATTACCTTGTATATACTCATGCCTATGACCTTAAGTTATTTTAAGCGTAGTGGGATTAACTTTAGTAAGTCGGATGTTCACTTTATGTTTTCAAGTCCACTTACACCGAAACAAATTATTGTGTATGGTTTAATGAAGCAAATGTACATTGTGATCATTATGCAAGTGAGTATTTTCTTAGCTGCGATCTTTATCTTTGAACTTCCCTTCATACTAGCACTGGTGTACACGATATTCACCTTGGTCGTTTCGAGTCTTTTAGATTATTCCTTAGCGATGATTATGTATACGGCTGAGTTTATGAGTGATCAAACAAAACGTTTGATTAAATATGCAGTATGGGCTGTACTATTGTTAATTACGGGATATATTGGAGTTCAGGTTTATTTAAATGGATTTAAACTTGAGACATTTTATACGATTATTAATGATCCGATCATTGTTTTAACTCCAATCTTTGGCTGGAAAATTGGAATGGCCAATCTCTTCTTTATGAATGTGAATACTTTAAACATTGTGGCGAGTATCTTGTATATTATTTTTGCTGAAGTCTTTGTACTTATCGCAGCTAAGATGACGGTAATGGGTGATTATTATGAAGATGCACTTATGTTCTCAGATAAACAAGAAAAACTTATGGCGAAAAAAGGTGAGTTAACCTTACTTGAGGCCTTTGGTAAAAAGAAAAAAGTACATAAGGTTAAGGGACAGCTTAAGGGGCAATATGCCAAGGTTATCTTCTCTAAACAAATACTTGAACTGCGTCGCTCATCACGCTTCATTGTCCGTTTCTCAGATCTAGTCTCACTGGCCGCAAGTATTGTTGTGGGCTTTAGCTTATTAAATGTTGAAGTGTATAATCAACATCAACAACTTTACTTTACAATTATTAGTGGTGTTACACTATACTTTGCCTTCTTCTTTAGTAGTAATATGAAGTGGAAGGATGACTTTAATCACTATTTTATGTATTTAATTCCCGCATCTAATTGGTATAAATTATTTTATGCAACACTTGTTGAAAGTTTAAGAATTGGATTTAATAGTTTATGCTTAAGTATTCCCGCAGCGATCATTCTTAAGGTAAATCCACTGCTTGTGATCTTAACGACGCTTGTTATCGTCAGTATGCGCTTGGTTATTATGTTTAAATCCATTCTCTTTGATGGTTATATTAAAAATAAGCTTGGAGCATTCTTTGCACAAATTGGAGGCATGTTCTTAACGATCATCCTTATGATCATTCCAATGGTTCTTATTGGCTTATCCTTTGTGATTGGGACACTTAATAGTGCAATCTTTATTTTCATTTATTGTGGAGCTGCACTGTATGTACTGATGTATTTCTGTACGAATGCCTTTAATAACATCGAAAATTTAAAAGCGAATTCATAAAAAAACACCCGTAAGGGTGTTTTACTTTAAGATTTGAATTTCAAGTTCTAATTTAAATCCGGTTTTAGTATAAACAACTGACTGGATGTGGTTAACGAGGGCAATGAAGTCTGCGCTACTTCCAGATCCTGTATTGATGAGGAAGCCTGCATGTTTCTCACTCACTTGAATGTCATTTACATTACTGCCTTTTAAGCCACACATATCAATGAGGGCACTGGCATAATGGAAGTTTGGACGTTTAAAGGTAGATCCTGCACTTGGCCATTCTAGTGGTTGTTTTGTTTCACGACGGTGCATGAAGTCATCCATTTTAGCTTGGATTTTATCCTGCTCATCCACTTGAAGTTTAAAGGTTGCACTTGTGACAACACCATCATGATCCATGAAGTAGCTGTTACGATAGCCAAACTGTGATTCTTTGTTTGAAAGGGTGAGTTGTTCATTGTTGACATCAATGAAATCAACGTTCATGACGACATCTTTGATTTCTCCATCATAGGCTCCAGCGTTCATATAGATGGCACCACCTACTGATGCAGGAATACCGTATAAGGCTTCCATACCACTTAATCCTTGTTGTTGCGCAAAGATACACACATCTTTTAAGAGGGCACCAGCCTCAGCTTTAATGATGTTATTGGGTAAAAGTTCAATCTTACTAAATTTCTTACCAAGATAAATAACCAATCCACGAACACCATAGTCTAGGGCAAGTGTGTTTGATCCATTTCCAATAATGAAGTATTTTAAATTTAATTGCTTACTAATATCTATGGCACTTTGTACTTCTTCTATTGTTGAAGGCTCGATGAAGTAATCGGCGATACCTCCAATTTTTAAACTTAAATAATCTTTTAATTCTACGTTATGTTTAACGTCTAATGCTTTAGTACTAAAATATTCTAATGTTGTCATTTAGACAAAAACCCCACTTTACTTTCTTCTTTATTAATAATACGAACAATGTTCGCGCGATGACGATAAATACTGAATGCTGATAAAACTGTAATTCCAACTGCTGCGATGACATTAGGTTGTGTCCAAGAAATAATTGCGGCAGCACTTAATCCAACGATTGATGCGAGTGAGACCATTTTAAAGCTCACAAAGACAATCAAGAAGATGGCGACTGGAATTCCACCTTGTATTAAAAGGTTATGGTTAATAAAGAGTGAAATCGCAAGAATGTATCCAGCGTTTGTAGCAACGGCTTTTCCACCTTTAAAATTCGCAAAAATTGGGAAACAATGTCCGATTGAAGCGAACATTCCACAAAGGATTGCTAAAGTCGGGTTATAGAAACTTAATATTGATACAATAATAAATGATTTAAGTATATCTAGGGCAATGACAAAGGCCCCGGCTTTCACGCCTAAAACACGTCCGGCGTTCGTTCCGCCTAAATTACCTGATCCATGTTCTCTTACATCGGTTTTATAAAAGGTTTTTCCTATAACGAGAGCCCATGGAATGCTCCCGAAAAGATAAGCTGCGATACTTGCGATAATGTATAATAAATAATCTTGCATACTCATCCTCCTTAGTCGTTGTAATTATAGCATATTCATGTCATTTAAGGACAATTTAAATGAGACAGTTATGTGAAAATAAGTTTATTGAATACTTTTGAGTTGAATTTGGTATAATAGGAACGTTAAAAGAAATAGAAAAAGAGTGTGATTAGATGTCGCAAAATTATAATGAGCAAAGTATTCAAATTCTTGAAGGTTTGGATGCGGTTAGAAAACGTCCTGGGATGTATATAGGATCAACCGATGCTCGAGGACTCCATCATATGGTGTGGGAGATCATGGATAACGCCATTGATGAAGCATTAAATGATTACGGTAAAGAAATAAATATTGTTATATATAAAGATGGATCAATCAGCGTTGAAGACTTTGGACGCGGAATGCCCGTAGGAAAACACAGTTCAGGCAAGTCAACGCTTGAAGTTATTTTCACAGTACTCCATGCTGGTGGTAAGTTTGGAGAGGGTGGCTATAAAACCTCAGGAGGACTCCACGGTGTTGGGGCATCTGTTGTTAATGCCTTATGTGAATACTTAGTTGCTACAGTCAACGTTAACGGCTATCAATATGAAATGGAATTTCGTGATGGGGGCCAACAGGTCAGTAAACTTAAGAAACTAAATAAGACCAACAAAACCGGAAGTACCGTTCGCTTTAAACCAAACGATACGATTTTTACGGATGTTAACTTCAACTATAATTTAATAGTTGAACACGTACGTGAAAGTGCCTTTTTACTTAGTGGTATTCGTTTTAATGTTTCAGATGAGCGCTCAGGAAAAAGTGAATCACTCTACTATGAAGATGGACTCATTGCCTTCTTAAAATTCTTAGAGAAAAAATCAAAACCACTGCACGAGCCAATTCATTTTGAAGGCATGGGATCTGATGATATCGCTATTGATTTTGTAGCCCAATTTGATGATGGCTATACTGAAAGTACTCTATCATACGTTAACCTTGTTAAGACGATTGATGGAGGAACGCAAGAGTCAGCCCTTAAATCAGCCTTAACAAAGTCAATTAATGATTTTGCCCGTAAAAATAATATATTAAAAGAAAAAGATAAGAACTTTGAAGGTGTTGATGTTCGTGAAGGACTTACAGCAATCTTACTTGTCAGTATTCCTGAACGTATTCTTCAATTTGAAGGGCAAACAAAATCAAAACTTGGAACACCTGAGGCTCGTGCTGCGGTTGAAAGTTTTATTCTTGAACACATGACATACTACTTAGAAGAAAACCGTAGTGTTGCGACCGCAATCATTGCCAAGATTCAACAAGCGGCCGATGTTCGTAGTCAAGCACGTAAGGCCCGAGAACAGGCTCGTAAGAAGAATAAGAATGGAAAAGAAGAACGATTATTATCGGGTAAACTTGCTCCAGCACAACGTCGTAATCCAAAGAAAAACGAACTGTACCTCGTCGAAGGGGACTCAGCTGGAGGTTCAGCTAAACAAGGTCGTGATTCGAAGTTTCAAGCGATCTTACCACTACGCGGTAAGGTCTTAAATACAGAACGCTTAAAACTTGCGGATGTTTTAAAAAATGAAGAACTCAGTACCATTATTTATTCCATTGGTGCTGGTGTTGGTGAAGACTTCTTAGTGGATGATAGTCAATATGATAAGGTTATACTTATGACGGATGCGGATACCGATGGTGCTCATATTCAAGTCTTACTCTTAACCTTCTTCTATCGTTTTATGCGACCACTTATTGAAGCAGGAAAGGTATACATTGCACTTCCTCCACTGTATAAAATCTATAGTGGTAAACAATTTGACTATGCCTATACTGAAGAACAACTTGAAGATTTAAAAGGTAAATATGATAAGTTTAACCTACAACGCTATAAGGGTTTAGGTGAAATGAATGCCGATCAGCTTTGGGATACCACAATGTCACCAGAAACACGAATGCTCATTCGAGTTACGATTGATGACTTTGAAGTTGCGGATCGTCGACTTAATGAGTTGATGGGAAATCAACCCCACTTACGTCGTGAATGGATTGAAGAGAATGTTTCTTTCACCTTGGAAGAAGCATTTAGTGAGGAGCTTGTATGAGTGATAAAACAATGGATAATATAATTGATCAGGTCATTGAAGATGTTGTCGGTGAGCGTTTTGGTCGTTATTCAAAGTACATTATTCAAGAACGTGCCCTTCCTGATGCGCGTGATGGTCTAAAACCTGTACAACGAAGAATCTTATACGGAATGTATAAGGAAGGAAACCTTCACAATAAACCCTATTTAAAGAGTGCGAAAACAGTCGGTATTGTTATGGGTAACTATCACCCTCATGGTGATAGTAGTATTTATGATGCGATGGTTAGATTATCTCAACCTTGGAAGATGAATCACTTGCTTGTTGATATGCACGGTAATAATGGTTCGGTCGATGATGATCCTGCTGCAGCGATGCGTTATACAGAAGCACGTTTATCTAAACTTGCAGGGTCAATGTTAAGTGATATTGATAAGGATACCGTATCATTTGCCTATAACTTTGATGATAGTGAAACAGAACCAACAGTACTTCCAACGCCTTTTCCAAACTTACTCGTCAATGGATCAACAGGAATTGCGGCTGGATATGCAACAAACATTCCACCGCATAACTTAAATGAAGTTATTGAAGCGACGATCTTTAGATTAAACAATCCAATGTGTTCACTGGATGAACTAATGACCTTTGTAAAAGGACCAGACTTTCCATCAGGTGGAATTGTTCAAGGTCTGAGTGGGATTAAAGATGCCTTTAGAAATGGGAAGGGTCGCGTTGTCATTCGTGCCAAAACAGAAATTGAAACCTTCTCAAACATGCATCAAATCATCATTACTGAACTTCCATTTGAAGTAAATAAATCAAATCTTGTTAAGAAAATTGATGAAATTCGTTTAAACAAGGACTTGGATTCAATTACGGCAGTTCGCGATGAATCAGACCGTAGTGGACTTCGCGTCGTCGTTGATATTAAACGTGAGAGTGATCCGGAAATTGCCCTTAACTATTTATTAAAGGTGACTGATTTACAAACCTACTATAACTATAACGTTGTAGCAATTGTGAACAAACGTCCTGAACAAATGGGCTTAGCACAAATGATTGATGCCTTTATTGCCCACCGTGAAGAAGTTGTTACTAATCGTTTAACGTACATTAAAAACCGCTTAACAGCACGTCTTCATATTTTAGAAGGTCTCATTAAGGCTGTTGATGTGATGGATGAAATCATTACGATGATCCGATCCGCAAAAAATAAGAGTGAATCAAAGCTGAAGATTATTGAAGCCTTCGACTTTAGTGAACTTCAAGCAGAAGCAATTGTCATGTTACAACTGTATAAATTATCAAGTACAGACATGAGCATTCTTCGTGATGAATATAAAGAAGTATCAAAAGAATTAAATGAAATCATTACAACACTATCAAGTTCCATCCTTTTAACAAGTCTTATCGTTAAGGAATTGAGAGAAGTGACAGAAGAATTCAAGGTTGAACGTCGTAGTCAAATTGAAGCTGAAGTGGTAGAAATTGAAATTGATAAGACCGACCTTATTACGAATGAAACAGTTCGTGTTTCTGTCAGTAAACAAGGTTATGTCAAACGTGTATCACTACGCTCCTTCAACATGTCAGAATCAGATCTTCCAGGATTAAAAGATAATGATCACTTAATCGGAAGTCTTGAAGTTGAAATGTTAGATACACTACTCTTATTCTTAGATGATGGATCATACATCTATTTACCAGTCTTTGAACTCTTAGAATTCAGATGGAATGATTTAGGGTCTCACATCAGTAGTTATGCGAAAGGCAGTCAAGGAAAAACGATTGTCAGTGCGATTATAGTGAATGACTTTAGTAGTGCAGCATGGATCACAAGTGTTAGTGCTAAGGGTAAAATTAAGCGTACAAAACTTGATCAATATGAAGCAGCACGCTACTCAAGTACAATTGTGAATATGAACGTTAAAGAAGATAAGGTTGTCAAAGCATTTGTGACCTACCAACATGATGATGTTCTACTCGTTACACATACTGGCTTTAGTAATCGCTATTCCATTGATGAAGTAGCACCTACCAATCTTCGTACCCAAGGAATCATTGGAATGAATGTTTCCGCAAACGATAAGGTTGTGGACGCTTTTGCGATTAATAGTGATGATCTCTATGTTGGTGTTGTGAATGAAGCAGGTGGACTTAAACGTATTCATAATCAAGAACTTAATGTATCCAACCGTACAACAAAAGGTGAACGTATCTTTAAACAAACACCTTCAAATCCACAAGCAATTAAAATGGCCCGTGTCATTAATTCAAACAGCCAACTTGTCTTTGTGGACGACAGCAGTAAAACAGTCGCAGCAGTCGATATAAAAATAATGAGCAAGGAACAATCATTCAGTCGTTCCATTGATCTTAAACCAGACTTCTACATTATTGATTTCATCCAACGTGTACAATACAAACAATTCGTTGAAGAAGTGAGTAAAAAAGTAAGCAATGAACAAATTAGTTTAGAAATATAAATTTACACTAATAATTAGAGATGAGCCTTGTCCACTAGGATGGGGTTTCATCTCTTTTTCTAAGTTTAAAGCTTAATGTATATTTGTATTTACCATGATTTTAATGCTAAGATAAGTTTATGATTAATGATAATATTAATCAATCTCAAGTTGGATCCCCGGCCTCATGGTTAGGGCGCTAGCTTGAGTTTTTTAAAATTGAAGTG
>JAAZDN010000037.1 GCA_012512805.1 Erysipelothrix sp.
CGAACTGGCATTTTATCTTTTATTCGTTTGTCTTCACCTTTTTGATTGTACGTAATGTTAGCGCGTTGCTCCGCTGTTTCCATAACACTATCAACAAATGTTACGGTATTACTTTCTGCATCATAGTCGTAAACTGCTGGTTCACCATGTAGGCTCTCCATTGTTTCAACTGCCGTAAGATCTTTAGTTTCTAATACTGCTTGTATCGTGTCCCAGTTTTCTTTTACTAGAAAAGGGTTGTCTTCAAATCGTTTTTCCAATAGTGTTAAGATGTTCATATCATACTCCAAGTGTCAGTTCGATTTTATTACCTTCAGGATCATTAACTGTATAATGTTGATCCTCTTTAATAACTTCAAAATTATAGTCTTCTAATCGTTTAATTTGTGCTTGTCGTTTTTCTTCATTTTCAAATCGTAGTTCTAGTGACTTAAGTCCAGCCTCATCTTTTTGTGGGAGTGGTGCGCCACTTCCCTTCCATGTATTCACCGCAATATGGTGGTGGTATTTTTCCTTTGACATGAAGGCTGCCTGTGCTCCAAATTGACTGACAATTTCAAAGTTGAGCGCATCACGATAGAATGTCAACATTGGCTCTAAACTCTTCGCATACATATGGATGTGTCCCATAATGGTGCCTTCTGGAAGTTTAACGGCTGCACTATTGTTCACCTGTTTTATAAGATCATTAAAATCAAGGGGGTCAGATGTCATTGTAACCATAGCCTCTTCCCATGTCCTAGAATTTGGATCGGTATCAGCATAGATTTCAATATCCACACCATCTGGATCTTTGAGATAGAGTGCTTCACTCACTAAGTGATTCGCTGCTCCAATTTCAACAGCCTTACTGATGAGACTGTTTGTAAAGTTCGCAAGATCAGCACGACTTGGTAAGAGTAGTGCAAAGTGATAAATACCGGTTGCGTATTTGTTCTTTGCTTTTATATTTTGTGGTTGTTCAATACGTAAGAGTACATCTTTTCCGTTCGTAGTGAAGTCAACAAAATCTTCACCAACATTTAATGCTGTTAATCCGATAATGTCTTCATAGTATTGTTTTGATTTATTTAAGTTTGTTACCTGTAGTGTTAAGGCATTAAAAAATGCTATGTCCTTTGTATGATAGTTCATAATATCACTCCTCATCTTTATTATACACTTATTATTTCGATTTCGAATTGATATGCTTTAAAAAAGCAAACACGCTAGTGTCTGCTCTTATTTGTTATTCAAGAATAATCGTTCCTACGTTAAGATCATAGTAGCGACCTTTTAGATCCATGAGGACATCATGGTCTCCACGTTCAATGATTTCACCTTGTTCAAGGACCATGATAGCATTCGCATCACGGACTGTTGATAAACGGTGGGCAATGACGAAGGTTGTACGACCTTTCATGAGCTTGTCCATTCCTTTTGCAATGAGTTTCTCAGTACGAGTATCTACTGATGATGTTGCTTCATCAAGAATAAGGATTGTTGGATTCGCAATAGCTGCACGTGCAATGGATAATAACTGACGTTCACCCTGTGATAGGTTATCTCCATTGACCGTTAATACTGTATCGTATCCATCAGGTAGTGTTCTGATGAAGTAGTCTGCATTCGCTAGTTTCGCTGCTTCAATGACATCTTCATCACTCGCATCTAAGCGTCCATAACGAATGTTTTCTTTGATCGTTCCTTCAAAGAGGTTAACATCTTGAAGGACCATACTGAGTGTACTACGAATATCAAATTTAGAAATTTCATTTAGTTTAATACCATCATATAAGATGTTTCCGTCATTGATTTCATAGAAACGGTTAATAAGGTTTGTGATTGTTGTTTTACCGGCTCCGGTTGATCCAACAAAGGCAATCTTTTGTCCAGGTTTTGCATAGAGATTAATGTTCTTTAAGACAAGTTTGTCTTCGACATAGCCAAAGTTTACATCTTCAAAGGTAATTGCTCCCTCAAGTGCTTTGAGTTCACCATTTGGAAGTTGCCAGTATTTCTTATCTTCATGAGTAACAAGTTTCACTTCACCATGATCAACTTCACTGAGTTCATCCAGCAGTGCAAAGATTCGCTCTGCTCCGGCAAGTGCCGCAAGGATTGTATTTAATTGGTTTGATACCTGTGTAATTGGGTTGAAGAAGGAACGTACAAATTGTAAGAAGGCTGCGATGTTACCGACTGACATCATTCCACCAACTACTAAGAATCCACCAAGCATTGCTGCAAGTGAATAGGCTACAAATGATAAACTTCCCATGATCGGCATGATCATGACTGAGAAGGTTGTAGCATCTGTACTAGATTGACGTAGTGCTTCATTTTGTTCTTTAAATTGTTCAATTGTTTCGTCTTCATGGTTGAACACTTTAATTACTTTTTGTCCGGTCATCATTTCTGCAATATAACCATTCATAATACTAAGTTGTGATTGTTGGCGTCTAAAGTTACGTGTTGATTTTTTACCAATAAAGCGCACTGCGATAAAGACAAAGACAAGCATTCCTAAGATCATTGCTGTTAAATAAACACTGATCATTAACATCATAATGAAGGTACCTGTAATCGTAATAATACTCGTTAAGATTTGAGCGACCGATTGTTCAAGTGCTTGATTTAAGATATCCACGTCATTTGTAAAGGTAGACATCAGTTCACCTTGGGCATGAGTGTCAAAGAAGTTCATCGGTAATGTTTCCATATGAACAAACATTTCTTCATGAATTTTGTGAATAATATTTTGAGCGAGACGTCCCATAAAGAGAGATCCTAAATATTGACCTGCGGCCGCAAATAGTGTTACAAAGACCATGATTGCAAGGTAGCGAATAAAGACAGCAAGTGAATAGTTCGTCGTTAACATATCAATTATCGGACTTAACATCGTATTGAAGACAATACCTCCGAGTGATCCAACGATCGTAAAGAGAATTCCAAAGATAAACAGTCCTTTATAGTACGTAAAGTATTTTACAAGGCGTTTAATCGTTGCCCCCATATTTTTAGAAGTT
Source organism: Erysipelothrix sp. (assembly GCA_012512805.1). GTDB lineage: Bacteria > Bacillota_I > Bacilli_A > Erysipelotrichales > Erysipelotrichaceae > JAAZDN01. Next base: position 3,012 of record JAAZDN010000037.1, read on the forward strand.
ACCGTTGAGCGTAATTGTTTACTCATGTTGACCAACTCCTTTCGCTTGTGATTCATTAATTTCTTGATAAATGTGTGATGTTGTTAAGAGTTCTTCATGGGAACCGATCGATTCAATCGCTCCTTCATGAACGACTAGAATACGATCCGCATTTTGAATTGAAGAAATTCTTTGTCCGATAATAATCGTTGTAACATCTGTTAATTCTTCTGCAAACATCTTTTGAATTTTTGCATCTGTACTCATATCGACTGCACTCGTTGAGTCATCTAAGATAATGATCTTAGGATCTTTAAGTAATGCACGTGCGATGGATAGACGTTGGTTTTGTCCACCAGAGTAGTTGTCTCCATTTTCTTCAACTTCATGTTCTAATTGATCATCAAACTTTGAAACAAATTCCCATGCTGATGCTTGTTTTAAAGCTTTAATAATTTGTTCATCCGTAGCGTATTTATTTCCCCAACGCATGTTTTCCGCAATCGTTCCTTTAAAGAGCGTATTCTTTTGAAGTACAAAGGCAACTTGATCACGTAAGGCTTCAACTGAATAATCTTTAACATTATGTTGTCCGACGATAACTTCACCTTCACTCACATCATAAAGACGTGGAATCAGTTGTACGAGTGTTGATTTTGATGATCCTGTTGATCCAATAATACCAATGGTTTCACCTGATTTAATGTTTAGATTAATATGTGTTAACACATTAGCTCCAGTACTTGGATATTTAAATGAAACATCTTTAAAGACAATACTACCATCTTCTAAATGTGTAACTGGATTTTTTGGATCTTCTATTTCTGAGAAGGTATCCCATACTTCAAGCACACGTTTGCGTGATGCATTTCCACGTAGAAGTTGCATTGAGAACATGGATAACATCATTAGAGAGATCATAATTTGTGTAATGTATGTTACAAATGAAATGAGTGATCCTGAACCTAAGGTTCCAGCTACGACTTGTTGGCCACCAAACCAAAGGACCGCAATGATCGTTCCGTAGATTACGATATTGATAATTGGCATAAAGAAGGCAATAATGTTTACTGCACTTAAGGCTGTATCGCGTAAACTATCGTTCGCAACGGCAAAACGTTCTTCTTCAAAATCTTCACGGTTAAATGATTTCACGACACCGATTGCTGTAAGGTTTTCTTTAATGACGGCATTCAAGCGGTCAACTTGACCTTGAATACGTGTAAAGATTGGTCCTGCTTTTTTAAAGACCATTCCCATAAGAATAATTGTTAACGGGATGGATACAACAAAGACCATTGTTAATTTCGCATTTACACTCATTGCCATAATGAGGGCAAAGATAAACATACTTGGTGCACGAACACCCATTCTTAGTGACATAACGGTAACTTGTCCAAGTGTTGTAATATCGTTAGTAAGACGTGTGATGAGTGATGAAACCGCAAACTTGTCTAAGTTTCCAAATGAGAAACTTTGAATCTTCTTAAACGTTTCTAAACGTAATTCTGCAGCGAAGCCGTGACCAGCACGCGCCGCACAGAAGGCACTTAACACCCCAAAAGTCATTCCTAACATTGCTAATCCTATCATTAGAAGTCCGACCTTAATAATGTAGTCGGTATCTTGATTATGGATTCCCACATCAACAATCTTAGCCATTAAAAACGGTAACATAATGTCCGTTATAACTTCTAAAATCATTAAGATTGGGGTTAATATCGCATAAACTTTATATTTATTTAAATATGGTAATAATTTTTTCATATTCTACTCCTTATCTACCATATGCATTCGTTTTAGGTTGTCGCCCATTCTTGCTAATAAATCATTTAATAGCTCACGTTCAGTATCTGTAAAACCTGCACATATTTGGATAAACTTTTCATCTAAAAGCTTCTTATTCTTATCTACAATCGCAATTGCTTTATCAGAAAGCACCAAGCGTTTGTAACGATTATCACTGTCCAGTGGTTCCACAATTAAATAGCCTTTACTTAACAGGCGTTTAATTGAGCCACTGATTGCTCCTTGTGATAATTTTAAATTTGTAGCCATTTCTTTTTGACTGATTGTCGGATCCTTACGAATAAGGACCAACATATTGAACAAACGAATAGATAAATTAGACTCCTCTATCTGTTCTTTCAATATATTTCCTAAATATTTATTCGTCCGACGCAGTGACATGGCGATTTCTTTTTCTAACATAATCCGCCTCTTTTCATTAGAAAAGTTCAATAATAGACTCTTATATTACTAAAATCTAGGGTCACTGTCAAATACTTTACTACTAAAGTATTATTTTTTTGTATATTGAGATTTTGTAATCCCATACAATAGAATATCTTCGAATTTACCGTCTACGCGCTCATGTTCAACTTGTAAACCTTCATATGTCATTCCAATCTTTTGCATCACTTTTCCAGAGTTAGGATTGGATGCAATATGACGTGCATAGACTCGATTGTAGCCAAGATCTTCAAAGGCATGCTTTAATATTAAATTTGATGCTTCACTTGCATAGCCTTGATTCCAATAGGACTCCCCAATCCAATATCCAAGTTCACCACGATAATTTTGATAATTACTTAAACCGACAACACCGACAACTTTATTGCTTGCCTTATCAATAATACCGTAATCATACACTCGGTTTTCTTTAAAATTATCTTCATGAGTACCAATCCACGTTTTCGCATCGTCAAGTGTATACGGATGTGGGATTGACAGTGTGTTTCTGCTAATACTTCTATTGTTCGCAAGTTCCGCAATACGATGACTATCTGCCAAAATTAAGCGACGTAATAC
>JAAZDN010000038.1 GCA_012512805.1 Erysipelothrix sp.
CTAACTTATCTGTGAAGTCTTCAGCACTTAGATCATGTTTTCTTAAATACTGCTTCAATGTGTTCATTGCAATTAAAACGATTGTTTGAGATAAAATATGTGCCATCATTTCATTACACTTTATAAGGTAATGAAGTGCATTACGAATTTCAATCCACTGCTTTTGAAGAAGTGTCTTTAAGATCGTATCTGCAATACTAAAATCAAAGGTTTCCATTTCAATTGCAGCATAATCAAGGAGCATATCATGATAGTCTTTTATAATATGTAATAGTTTTGTGACATATACAGGATCATTGCATTGATCAAAGATATGTATACTTGCCTTTGGTATACTCATGTCTAGTGCTTTTTTAAGGTGTTGATCACTCAGGTGTAAATGTTTTGCGATGTTTAAAATAATGTATTCAATCTCAGATGGGCTGAGCATTGTTTCTAAAATGTTCATAAAAAAAACTCCACCTGTAAGTGTAACATATTTAACACTTATAAGTGGAGGTACTATCTGTAGTTTTATGCGCAGTTACAAGTTCCAGGAGCACAGGTACAATTGTTTAAACACTGACACTTGACGGATTCAACAAATTGTTTATCAGCTAAGGCTTTGATGATAGCATCATGATCACTTTGAGAAAGGTCATACTGATCAATAATATTTAATATTGCATCCCCAACTTTTTTTGAGCAAATCGAAGATACGGCATCATTAACGCGGTCCATACTACCTTGTTGCTCAACAATTGTTGGATGATAAACAAAGTAATTTGATACCTTCTCAGTATTTAAAAATCCTTTTTTAACGAGTCGTCCAAGTAGTGTCTTTGTTGTTGCGACTTCCCAATCTTGTTTTGTTTTTAAAATTTCCCCAACTTCTTTTGAGGTTGCGACATCTAAACTCCAAATGACCTTCATCACTTCCCACTCAGAACTTGATATATCTTGAATTGTATTCATAAGCACCTCCAATACACTAAGTTTACACTTGTAATCACAATCTGTCAACTTCATTGCTTATGAGAGAGTCCTAAATTGTTGATAATAGTTGGTTATTCTTGTATAATTATTTGGAGGTGGAATAATGAATAATAAAGTATTAGTAGAAATATCTGCACGTCACGTGCATTTAACAGATGAACATTTAGAAGTGCTTTTTGGTGAAGGACACCAACTACATAATTTAAAAGAGTTATCACAACCAGGACAATATGCAACGGAAGAGCGTGTTACATTAAAAGGTCCCAAGGGTGAAATGAGCCGTGTTATCGTTTTAGGACCAACACGTCCAGCTACTCAAGTTGAAATTTCCGCAACAGATGCTCGTGCATTAGGTGTAAAAGCTGATGTTAGAATGTCAGGAGACATTGCGAACACTGGTGGAATGACACTTGTTGGACCAGCTGGTTCAATTGAATTAAATGAAGGTGTAATCGTTGCGAAACGTCACATTCACTTAAGTGATGAAGACGCAAAACAATTTGAACTTGAAGATCAAGAGGTCGTTAACGTGAAAATTGAAACTGAACAACGTTCATTAATCTTTGATGATGTAGTTGTTCGTGTGAATCCAAACTTTAGAGCTGCAATGCACATTGATACAGATGAAGGAAATGCTGCAGGTATTGCGGGATCTACTCAAGGAATCATCATTAAAAAATAGAAAATGAAGAGAAAAGGGATAATTAATTATCCTTTTTTGATATAATAGATGGACAAGTAAGGGGATTATTTATGACAAACATCTTTATTATAAATCCAACAGCGGGAACACGGAAATATGAACGCTATATCGATTGGATAGAGGAATATTTTGAACATCGTGATGACTACATTATTCACATTACAGAATATGCAGGACATGCACAACAATTGGTCTCACAATACTATAAAGAAGATACTGCCTGTGTCTTTTCTATTGGGGGAGATGGAACTGCCTATGAGGTCTTAAATGGACTGAACGAAGGTGTGACAATGGCTGTTGTTCCAAATGGAACAGGCGATGACTTTCATCGTACCATTCATAAACAAAAATTCGAATACAAACAAATGCTCATTGATACGATAGAAGGACAGGATATTCTTATTGATTATGGGCAAGCAAATGCTTCACGTTTCTTAAACATGTTCTGTATGGGGATTGACGCATCGGTTGGTGAACTTGCATCTGTGTATAGTAATAAGAAGTACTTTCCAAATTCATTATCCTATGTTGTTGCAGCAGTACAAAAACTCGTAAAAAAATATCAGTTTAAAGTAACACTAAAAACAAAGGATTTTGAACTTACAAAGGAGTCACTTTTAATTTCCGCAATGAACGGTCAATATTATGGGGGAGGATTCAATCCAACACCAAAGGCTAAAATTGATGATAATAAATTTGAAGTACTCTGGGTGGATGCCATTAAACGACGTCAAATCCCACCACTATTATTAAAATATGCAAAGGGCAAGTATGAAAATATTAAATACATAGAACATTTTCAACTCGATAACTTTACAATCGAAGCGGATCAAGAAGTAACCTACACCTGTGATGGTGAAATCTTTAAATCAAATCAAGTAGACATAAAGTTATATCCAAAACAATTACCATATCGCATCCCGAAAGGAAGTGAATTATATGATCATTCTACAAAATCATGATTATTTTGTGAAATTAAATCTTGAAGGTGGCCAAGTCAGTCGCTTTAAAGATGAACATTCAGGTATTGAATATATATTTGAAGCAAATCCACAATATTGGGGATATAGTACACCTACACTCTTTCCAATCATTGGCTCATCCTATGATAAAAAATATCATTTTGAAAGTACAGTAACAACGATGGAAAATCATGGTATCTTACGCAGTGCAACCTTTACAAACGTTTCAAACTTTGAGAACTGTGCCGTCTTAACCTTTACTTCAAATGATGAAACCTTTGCACAATACCCATATCATTTTACAATTAATATTACGTATACTTTAGAAGGTTCAAAGTTACTCATTGAATACGATATTATAAATGATGGTGTCGTTGACATGCCCTTTAATTTTGGACTACATCCAGCCTTTAGCGTCCCCTTAACAAAGGATAAGACCTTTAATGATTTTAAGGTTACCTTCTCATCACCAGAAGTGCTTCGTGGCCATGGTCCAATGACAGAGTCTGGTTTAATCAGTGAAATACCTTTGGATTATAAAACATTTAGTGAGTATCCAACATGGATTTATCATAATCTACAAAGTTCTCACATTGGACTTTCAGATGGTACACACGGTGTGAATGTCAGTGTTGTGGGCTTTCCTGTTGTCGCAGTATGGACAAATGCTGATAAAGAAGCACCCTTTGTCTGTTTAGAGCCATGGTTAGGCTTAAAACATGATATTGAGCGAGATCTACCCTTTGAAAAGCGAGATGCAATCTTATCAATAAGTCCAAGCAAACAATTTAGAGTTACATACACAATAGAAGTATTTTAAGCACATATAGAAAGAGGATAACAATGAAAATAATTAAAGTAAAAGATTATGCAGAACTGAGTGAGACTGCTGCGAAAATAATGAGTGATGCTGTTAAAAATAATCCGAAGATTACCTTAGGTTTAGCAACAGGTGGAAGTCCTGTCCAATTGTACGCAAATCTAGTCGCTGATCATAAAAATAATGGCACATCATATAAGGATGTCACAACATATAACTTAGATGAGTATATTGGACTTGATCAAAATCATGAACAATCATATTACACATTTATGCGTACTAACTTATTTGATCATATTGATATTGATTTCAATAATGTCCATCTTCCAAAAGGGGATACAGATGATCACCAAGCTGAAGCAGATCGTTATGAAGCAATGCTTGAAAGTACAACAGTCGATCTTCAACTGCTTGGAATTGGAACAAATGGTCATATCGGATTTAATGAGCCAGGATCAAGTTTTGAAGGTGTTACGGCAGTTGTGGATTTAACGCCTGAAACGATAGAATCAAATGCACGCTATTTTGAAGGAAATGAAGATCTTGTTCCTACAGAAGCAATTTCAATGGGAATCGCAAGCATTATGCGTGCGAAAGAAATTCTATTAATTGCATCAGGAGCAAATAAACAAAAAGCTGTGTTAGCACTTGTTGAAGGGGATATCAGTGAAGATCTTCCTGCAAGTGCACTACGTAATCATCCAAATGTTACACTTGTAATCGATGATGCAGCCGCAGCTTTACTAAAATAATCATTTCCAATATGAAATAAAGTAATCAGTGCTATAATATATAAGAACGGAGGATTAAAATGGCAAAAATTGTAACTACAAATGAATTTGATGCAGCAGTAGCATCAGGTGTTGTCTTAGTTGACTTCTACGCAGACTGGTGTGGACCATGTAAAATGTTAGCGCCTGTCTTAGATGAATTAGCAGCAGACGTTAGCGGGAAAGCAACAGTAATCAAAGTAAACGTTGATACTGAAAGCGAACTTGCACAAAAATATCAAGTTTCAAGTATTCCAGCGCTAAAAGTATTCAAAGATGGCGTTGTTGTTGAAGAAACTCTAGGTTTCCAACCAAAAGCAAATCTTGAAGCAATGATTAATAACGCTTTATAAAAATAAGAGACAACTTGTAAAAGTTGTTTTTTATTTGGATAAAACGTATGAATATTTGATAATAAACGTTAAATACATTAAAATAATAGAAGGTGATTTCATGAGAAAGTACATAAACAGAAACTCAATCATAGTATTACTATTTGCGTCCTTATTATTTGTCGCTTTAACAAGCAGCTATAATAGTATTTTTATAAAAACAATAGATCAAAATGTTTTATCATGGATGATTGAACATACCGAAATATCATTAGTCTATGTCTTTAAATTTCTTACACTATTAGCGTCATGGCAGTGTATTATTTTAATTTCTATAGCGCTATTAGTTTTTGGCCGAGACAAATTAAAAATGTTACTTATTCCAAGCATTACCTTAATTAGTGTTTTATCAAATGAAACAATTAAAAATGTAATTGTTCGTCCACGTCCAAATGTCTTAGCACTGACACAGGCAAGTGGATATTCTATGCCAAGTGGACATTCTTTAACGGCAATGGTATTCTACGGTCTCATTATGATTTTGGTCGTAGCGAACATGAAAGATCGACGCTATCGTAATCTCACAAGAGTTCTCCTTTCAATGCTCATTATTTTAATTGGAGTGAGTCGTATGTACCTACGTGTTCATTACTTAAGTGATGTTGTCACTGGATTTATGCTTGGTTTAATGATTATATCAGTAATTTATAATGTAAAGGTTGGTGTTTTTGATAACATCACATCTTATTTGGAGGAAAGTAATGAATAAAGATTTTAAATTAGAAATATTACACATCTGTAAGCAATCAGGTGCGCGCTACGGATATTTACATACACCCCACGGTAAGGTTGAAGTCCCGATGTTTATGCCAGTAGGAACTCAGGCATCCGTTAAATTTATAAGTCCTGAAGAACTGTATGAAATGCAGGCAGGCGTCATCTTATCAAATACCTACCACCTTTGGCTACGTCCAGGTGGAGACTTGGTTGAAAAAGCCGGTGGACTGCATAAGTTTATGAACTATGATGGACCTATTTTAACGGACAGTGGTGGTTTCCAAGTGTTCTCACTCAGTGATAATCGTACCATTACTGAAGACGGTGTAACCTTTAAAAATCATATCAATGGTGCCAAAGAATTCATGTCTCCAGAAGTATCAATCAAAACACAAAATCAATTGGGAGCAGACATCATTATGAGTTTTGATGAGTGTCCTCCATATCCCGCAACACATGAGTACATGAAAAATAGTGTTGAGCGTACCTTACGCTGGGCCAAACGAGGTCAAGCTGCACATAACAATCCAAAACAAGCCTTATTTGGAATTGTCCAAGGTGGAGAGTATGAAGATCTACGTGAGTATTCCGCAAAGAAAACGGTTGAGATGGACTTTTTAGGCTATTCAATTGGAGGTACGAGTGTTGGAGAATCAAAGGAAGTCATGTACAAGATGATTGACTATTCAATCAAACATTTACCTGAAGACAAGCCACGTTATTTAATGGGCGTTGGATCGGCAGATGCGATTTTAGAAGGTGTACTTCGTGGTGTAGATATGTTTGACTGTGTCTTACCAACGCGCATTGCACGTAATGGAGCACTGATGACAAGTACAGGACGCGTCAACATTAAAAATAAAATGTATGAAGAGGACTTTGGACCGATTGATGCAGACTGTGATTGTTATGCATGTAAAAACTACACACGTGCCTATATTCGTCATTTAATCCGTGTAAATGAAGGCTTAGGCTTACGCTTAGCGTCAATTCATAATTTACGCTTCTTAATTAAACTTATGGAAGATGCACGCACTGCGATTAAAGAAGATCGTTTCTTAGACTTTAAAAATGAATACTTTGAAAAGTTTGGCTACAACAGTGTCGACTCAAGAGGTTTCTAATGAAAAAACAAGACTTTAATTTTGATCTACCCCATCACTTAATTGCCCAAACACCCTTAAGTGATCGAACACAAAGTAAGATGATGGTCATTAACCGCCAACAAGAAAGTATTGATCATCAACATTTCTATGATATTACACACTTATTTAAAAATGGTGATGTGCTAATTTTAAATGATACAAAGGTCATACCGGCTCGTATGTTTGGACATAAGGTTGATACGAATGCTCACGTCGAAATTTTACTTCTAAAAGAAGTAGAAAAAGACACATGGGAGACACTCGTCGGAAATGCGAAGGCTGTTAAGC
>JAAZDN010000039.1 GCA_012512805.1 Erysipelothrix sp.
ATATATGGTTCCAAACATATTTGTATTGATGACTTTTTGAATGTATTCAAGATTGTTTAGTTTATCTATGTAATCATTGTTTAAATCTAATTCACTCATTTCACCCGCAATCCATAGACCGGCATTGTTAATGAGGCAGTCAATTTTATCATACACCTTAATTGCATATGTAACTAAAAGTTCTAGTTCATTTGGATTACTGACATCACATACAAAGTGATCTGCATCCAGTCTTCGTGCCACAACCTTAAGTGTTTCGACATCGTTATCTACAAGTAGTAAGCGATGACCTTTTAATGTTTGTGCAATTGCATGGCCGACACCGTGTGCGGCTCCGGTAATAATTATTGTTTTCATGGTTCCCCCCCTATTTTGAAAACTTCGTTGGTGATGGTAGTTGTTGCTCATGTGTATCAATCGTAATCGATTCAATGATAAGCTCTTTAAGTGGAATTCCACTATTGTCTTTTGCTGCATACTCTTCATTGATGATTACTAAAAGGTCATGCCCCTCAAGTATGTGTCCAAAGGCAGCGTAGTTTTCATCCATAAATTGACGTTGATCATCTGCATAATCACTTAAAACAATGTAGAATTGACTTCCTGCACTATTGGGAACTTGAGTTCTCGCAAAGGCAAGTGCCCCATATTCATGGCCTACAGTATTTTCAAAGTTATTACTTAAGAATTCACCATAAATACTATAACCTGGTCCACCACTTCCAAATCCTGTTGGATCTCCACCCTGTGCTACGAAATTATTAATAATACGATGCATGCTAATGCCATCATAGTACTTACTGTTCGCCAGTTCCACAAAGTTTAATACCGACTGTGGTGCATCTTGAACATACAATTCAAAGGTAATCGTACCTAGATCCTTAAAAGTAATACTTGCGATTGGATTATGAAAACCTCTCACATCAACAGTTTCAACACTGTCTTTTTCATCAACAACCTCTTCTACAATGGGATCCTCAGTGATATTTACATCTTTAGAACATCCAACAAGTAAGCCCAATAGTAATATAAATTTTAATACTTTCATAATGATAACATCCTCCACACCTTCTAGAAATATCATAACACATTTTACTGTATTCATACAGTTGAGAATTTCACTAATTAATGGTAAAATTGACTAATGAAAGTAGGGATTTTATGCGCTTAAGTAAAAGCTTTTTTTACACAATTAGAGAAGATCTAAAAGATGAAGATTCAACGAGTAGTAATCTTCTATTAAGAGCTGGCTTTATTAAACGAAGTTCAGCCGGAGTCTTTATGATGCTTCCGCTTGGTTATAAAACATTAGTAAATATTGAAAACATCATTCGTGAGGAAATGAACGCGATTGATTCATTAGAAATGGCGATGCCCGCATTAGTCCCGATGGAAATTTTTGAAAAGAGTAATCGTGATCAAATCATTGGTGATAGTATGTATAAGCTTCAGGACCGTTTTAGCCGTCCTTTCGCGCTTGCACCAACACACGAAGAACTATTCGCAATTGCGGGTAAGAGTGCGGTACGCTCATACAAACACCTTCCATTTAGCTTATATCAATTCCAAACAAAATTTAGAGATGAAACACGTGCACGTTATGGATTAATTCGTGTTCGCGAATTCATTATGAAAGATGCCTACTCATTTGATACAAATGATGAAACATGTGATGATTCATATCAAAACATGCGTAAGGCATACAATAATATCTTTGATCGTTTACACCTTGACTATCGTGTCGTTAAAGCAGACTCAGGCATCATGGGTGGTCAATTATCTGAAGAGTATCAAGCAATCGCACCCATTGGAGAAGATACAATCGTAATTTGTGAAGCCTGTGACTTTGCTTCAAACTTAGAAGTAGCACCTGCTCCAACACTATCATACACCTATGAAAAAAGTGGTGAATCGATTGAAGAAGTCCATACTCCAAACGTCAAAACAATTGAAGATGTTGCACAGTTCTTAAACAAAAAAACAAATCAATTATTAAAAACACTCGTCTACAAGTATAATGACAATGAGTTTATTGCAATCCTTTTAAATGGTGATCATGATCTTAATGAAACAAAACTCGCAAAATATGTGAATGCTGAAGTTGAACCCGCAAGTGAAGAAGACATTGTGGAGTACGCAAACAGTGTTGCGGGCTTTATTGGACCAATGGATCTAAACATTAAAACAATTGCTGATAACAGTGTTATGAACATGCAAGACTTTGTCATTGGAGCTAACAAAAAAGACTATCATAAGGTCAATGTGAATCTTGAAGATATTACGGTTGATGAATATTTAGATGTACGTAACATTCAAGAAAGTGATACGTGTCCACACTGTGGTCACAAAGTAAGTTTCAATAATGCGATTGAAGTTGGAAACATCTTCAAACTTGGAACAGGATATTCAGAAGCCTTCGATCTCTTTTACTCTGATCAAGACAATAAACTACAACCTGTTGTTATGGGAAGCTATGGTATTGGAATTGGACGTACACTTGCGGCAATGGTTGAACAACATCATGATGAAAAAGGATTAAACCTTCCCTTCAATATTGCACCATATAAAGTTTCAATCGTTGTAATTGGAACGAAGGATGAAGCACAGATGGAATATGCTGATCAATTGTATCGTGATCTTGAAAAACAAGGCATCTCAACGATTCTTGATGATCGTAACGAACGTCCTGGAGTTAAGTTTAACGATGTTGACTTAATTGGAGTTCCAATTCGAATTACTGTTGGTAAGCTCTTAAGTGAAGGCTTGGTTGAAGTAAAACTTCGTAATGTTGATGCATCAGACAATGTTGAAATTTCTGAACTCAACACTTATATTAATGAACTCATTACAAATTTAAGCAAATAATTAAAAAGACGCGTGAGCGTCTTTTCTTATGCTTCAATCATTGATAATTGAACCTTCTCTGTTTTTTCATCAAAGGCAATAACGGTGACAACGACTTGATCATTAACCTTAATCACATCACTTGGATGTTTCACAAAGGAATTACTTAATTTTGAGATATGAACCAATCCATCATTATGTAGTCCTATATCAACAAAGGCTCCAAAGTCCACAACATTACGGACCGTTCCATTGAGCTTCATTCCTACTTTTAAGTCTTTTACATCTAAGACATCAGAGCGAAGTTCTGGACTGTCCATCTGTTGTCTTACATCATAGTACGGCTGTTTTAAGGCTTTAATAATATCGGTAATGGTGGCATAGCCTACATCATACGTTTTACTTAGCATACTTGCATCCAGTTTATTTAGAATTTGATTGTTCTCATCACTTCCTAAGCTACTTATATTAAGCTTATAGTCCTTGATGATTGCTTTTGTAATCTTATACGATTCAGGGTGAATGCTTGTTCCATCTAAGACATTATCTCCCGAATAAATACGTAAGAATCCAGCGGCTTGTTCAAAGGCTTTTTGTCCAAGACGCGGAACTTTTTTAAGTTGGTTACGATTTGTAAATTCCTTAATTTCATTACGGTAGGCAATGATATTTTCCGCAACACTCTTATTTAAGCCAGAAATATATTCTAAGATTTTACTGCTAGCACTGTTTAAGTCAACACCGACTTGATTTACCGCATTCAAAACAACAAAGCTTAATTCTTTATCCAATATCTTTTCTGGAACATCATGTTGATACTGTCCAACACCGATTGATTGCGGATTCACTTTTACAAGTTCTGATAAAGGATCAAGAACACGTCGTGCAATTGAAATTGCGGATCGTTGCTCAACCTGTAAATCAGGGAATTCTTCACGGGCAATTGGACTTGCACTATATACAGAAGCACCTGCTTCACTGACAATTAAATATTTCACATTTGCAAAGTTCTCTTTTAAATTTTGTGCCACAAACACTTCAGACTCACGTGATGCAGTACCATTTCCTATGGCTACAAGATCTACCTTAAAGTCTTTGATCATTTGTTTAAACCGAATACTTGCAGCTTCCGCTTGTTTATTGCTTGATGCATGAGGATAAATCGTTTCAATGTGTTTGACTGATCCGTTCTTATCAATAATCGCTAGTTTACAGCCCGTACGATATGCTGGATCAAATCCCATAACCGTAAGATCTTTAATGGGTTGTTGTAGCAGTAAATTAAATAAGTTATCACTGAATACATCAATCGCTTGTTTTTGGGCAACCTCAGTTAAATCGCTTCGAAGTTCACGATTGATTGCTGGTGAAATAAAACGTTTAAAGGCATCTTCATATGCTTTTCTAAGGTATGGAGTCGAGGGACTATCTGCATTCTTTATTAATCGACGATCCATAAAACGATGGACTTCATCAAGATCTAAGACGACACTGACACTTAAAATCTTTTCCTTTTCTCCACGGTTTATTGCTAAGATGCGATGGGGTACAACTTGATACATTTTTTCTGAATAATCATAGTACATCTTGTACGTTTGTTTCTCATCCAAGCTTTCATCTTTAACTTTTGATGTTAAAAGACCATTGTTAAAGATGTACTTACGAAAGAAGGTTCTTAATTCACTTAAATCGCCATAGTACTCTGCTAAGATTTCATGGGCTCCTGCATAGACGGCTTCAAGATCTAAGTCCTCTGTGATGAATGTTTGTGCAAGTGCTTCAACATCGAGTTCATTACCCTCTTTTAGTAAGCTTAAAACAAAGGGTTCTAAGCCATTGTCTTTGGCAATACTTGCTAATGTTTTCTTTTTCACTTTAAAGGGACGATACACATCCTCTACTTCACTGAGAGTTGTGGCATCATCAATCTCTTTTACAAGTTTATCATCAAGTTTTCCTAGTTCTGAAATTAAACGTTTAACATCAAGTTTACGTTGTTCAAACTTCATTAAATAGTTGTATTGATCATCTACACTTTTAATTTCGACCTCATCAAGATTATTTGTCATTTCCTTACGGTAACGTGCAATAAAAGGTATCGTATTACCCTCACTTAACAAGTTAATGATCGTTGTGACCTGTGCTTTTGAGAAGCCTGTTTCATTAACAACTTTTTGTATTACTATATCATGTATTTCCATAGTCCCTCACTTATAAAGGCCTTTATTTCAAGGCCTCTTTTATTATTTTAAATTGTCGCGCTCATCAGTAATTGTCGTAATGAAATCATTCAATTCCATAACTTCTTGATCTCGTGATCCATACTTACGAACGTTAATATTTTTAGCTTCAACTTCCTTATCCCCAATAATTAATTGGTAAGGTACTTTTTTAACTTGAGCTTCACGTAAGCGATATCCTAGTTTTTCATCACGTGCATCAACATTCACTCTGAAGTTTAATGTTTCAAAGACCGCTTTCACTTCATTTGCATAGTCTAAATGATAGGCGTTATTTACAGGGATAATTTCAATTTGTTTTGGAGCTAACCATAATGGGAAGGCTCCACCGAAGTGTTCAATTAAAATTCCGAAGAATCGTTCGAATGATCCAAAGATCGCACGGTGTAACATGATCGGACGTTTACGTTCTCCTGTTTCATCAACGTAGGTAAGGTCAAAGCGTTCTGGTAAGTTCATGTCTAACTGAATCGTACCACATTGCCATTCACGTCCAAGTGAGTCCTTAATTTGGAAGTCAATCTTTGGACCATAGAAGGCACCATCTCCAGCATTGATCTTGTATGTTTTTCCAGTCTTCTTAATGACATCTTCTAAGATTGCTTCTGATTCATCCCAGTCCTTTATGTCTCCAATGTATTTGTCTTCAGGACGTGTTGAAAGTTCAATACGATATTCAAATCCGAAGACTGAATAAATATCATCAATTAAATCAATGAGTTTAATAATTTCACTTTCAATCATCGCCTTTGTCATAAAGATATGCGCATCATCTTGTGTGAAACTACGAACTCTAAATAGACCACTTAGTGCACCACTCGCTTCATAACGGTGAACATGACCAAGTTCCGCTACACGCAGTGGGAAGTCACGGTATGAATGAATAGAGTTTTTATACGCCAGCATTCCACCTGGACAGTTCATTGGTTTAATGGCATATTGTTGATCATCAACTGTTGTTGTATACATGTTGTTTTCATAATTAGCCCAGTGTCCTGATAATTCCCAAAGTTGTTGATTCAACATTGTTGGTGTTTTAATAAATTCATATCCAGCGTCAACATGTTTTTGATGCCAAAAATCTTCAAGCGCCTTACGAACAATCATCCCGTTGTTTAAGTAGAATGGATGTCCTGGAGCATATTCACTGATCATGAACAAGTCTAATTCTTTTCCAAGTTTACGGTGATCACGTTTCGCTGCTTCTTCAAGTAGATTTAAATGATCTGCTAGATCTTCAGGCGTATCAAAGGCAATACCATAAATACGTTGAAGTTGTTTATTGTTTGCATCCCCTTTATAGTAAGCTCCTGAAGTTTTTAATAGTTTTACATTTTTTACTTCTTTAACCGATGCAACGTGTGGTCCACGGCATAAGTCCACAAATTCACCTTGACGATATGCTGTAATGAGTTCATCATCTGGCAAGTTATTAATAAGGTCAACCTTATATGGATCTTCAGCAAACATGTCTAATGCTTCTTGACGTGTTAACTCTTCACGCACAATGCGTTTACCATCTTTTTGAATTTTCTTCATTTCACGTTCAATCTTCGTGAAGTCTTCTTCTGAGATGACATCATCTCCTAAGTCAATATCATAGTAAAAACCAGATGTAATAACCGGTCCTACCCAGAATTTAGCGTCTGGATACAAGCGTTTAACAGCTTGGGCCATCACGTGAGCCGCACTATGGTTTAGTGTGCTTAAACGTTCATTTTCTAATATATTTATCATTGTCTTTCCTCCTAATAAAAAAACTCTCCCAAAAGGACGAGTTATCGCGGTACCACCTTAATTCACATGTAACATGTGCACTTGAGTTCTTAACGCGAACAAACGGATGATCATTTCCTATCATCATGAGCAAAGGAGTAAATTTAGGATGTGTTTAATAGTTTTCACCGACCACTATCTCTCTTTAAAACCGCATCAAAAATTCATGTCTTCGTACGTTTATAATACCTAAAAGCTGAGCTGATGTCAAGTGAAAAGCGACCGAGGTCGCTTTGCTTCAACTTTACTTTTCAATCTTAATATCAATAATATGATGGGGTATTTGATTATCTTCTGGTGGAGGTGTCATATAGTTTTCTCCATACAAATACGTAAGGACAAACTCAGGATGTTGTGATCCTTGAAGCATGTGTCCTTCAAAGTTTACTGCCTTACTTGGAAAGATATGACTGCGTTTAATTGGTGAGTATTTAAAGCCATCAAAGGTCCAGTTTACACCAATTGATCCAACGGAACTGTTCTCATGTTTTTTAGCATAGCGCTTTGTATGATTGTATACACGACGTGTAATGAAGCGTGAATCCATGTGCAAAAGATCAAGTCCAATAATAAGTGGCATTAAGAGCATACTGTAGGCTTGGGCCACATGATGCTTCCACTTCGACTCACTAATCCCTTCAAATAGAAAGACATCAATAAACAAACCATTTCCACCTAAACGGTTCGTCAGCAATGTTTTTTCCTTAATGTAGGAATGATGACGTTTAATCTTCATATTTGGTGTCAGTGGATTGTATCGATCATCCTTTTCAAAACACTCTACATAGTATTTTGAATCCAACTCTTCATCAACGATGTTTATAAAGCGCATGTAATCATCACGTTCCATGAAGAGATCAATATCATCATCCCAAGGAATAAAGCCACCATGACGTACGGCTCCAAGTTCACTTCCATATGCGAGTGCATAATCAATATTATGTTTCTTACAAATGCGATCAAACTCAAGGACAATCTTTAACAGTTCAACTTGAACATCCTTGATTGTTGTAACAGATCCATCTTCATGTTCTTTTAATATGTATTGTTTCATAAGTGTCTTATAAAAAAGTACTATAAATAGTACTTTAAATTATAAAATTACCGTTTTCAAAGATCACAACTTCACGATCATCATGATGAATTCCTGTAATCTTCATATCTGCTGAGCCAAACATAAAGTCAACGTGGTTAATTGAACTGTTATAACCATGTGTCTTTAACTCATCTTCACTCATTGTTGTTCCACCATTAATGTTCATTGGATATGCTGCACCAAGTGCTAAGTGGCATGACGCATTTTCATCAAATAAGGTATTGTAGAATAGAATACCTGAATTTTGAATCGGTGAATCATGTGAGATTAAGGCAACTTCACCAATGTGACGTGATCCTTCATCTGTATCTAAGAGTTGTGTTAATTTTTCTTCATTAACCTTTGCACCATGATTGATGACTTTTCCATCTTTAAATTCTAAGAAGAAGTCTTCAATAAGGACACCTTGATAGTCTAATGGTTTTGTTGAATACACAGTTCCATCAACACGATCACGGTGTGGCATTGAGAAGTTTTCTTCCGTTGGGATGTTTGGATTAAAGACTTGTCCATTTCCAGCGATTTCAGCTCCACCAGCCCAACGATGATCATCCGCTAAGCCAACGACTAAATCTGTGTTTAAGCCATTTTCAAAATGAAGTGCTTTGAAGTTATACTCATTAAGTTTTTCATTACGAAGGGATAAACCTTCATTGTGTGCCTTCCAATCAGCAACCGGATCATTATCTAATGTAACACGTGATGCTGATAAGATTGCTTCCCACATTTTATCAATAGCGACTTGCGTCTCTTCATTAGGGAAGACAAGTTGTGCCCATCCTGGACTTGGAACGGCAACGATGGTCCATTGACCATGATTTGCCATCGTATAATCACGATAGCGTTTGAAAGCTTTTCCTGCTGCTTTAGCCTGTGCTGCCATTTTATCACCATCAACACCTGAGAAAACTCCAGGTACATCGTCAATAATGTTTAAACGAGCAACCTTTTCATCAATGAAATAGTCATATTGGGCAACACGATAATCAGGAATACTTTCAAATTCTTTGATATCAGCATTTAAGAACGTTAAGCGAGAACTTAAATCATCATGCCATAGGACATGAACATATTTTGCACCATGTTCGTAAGCTGCTTCAATACACATTCTTACAAAGGGCGCTGCTTCTACCGATGCAGTAATAACAACAGGTTGTCCAACTTTAACGTTGATTCCTACTGAAACTGCTAGGTCCGCCAATTTTCTTAGGCGGGCTTCATCAATATTTTTAAATACCATAGTATATCTCCTTATAAACCATATGATGTTGAGAGCATTGCGGCTCCAACAATTCCTGGTTCTTCTAATTTTGCTAAAACAATTTTAACATCCGCCATTCCTGGATGTACCATTTGTTTGTAATACGCTTTTACCTTATCAAGGTATAGATGTGAGACTGATGTGACACCACCACCTAAAACAAAGACGTGTGGGTCAACAACATGGGCAATACTTGCCATCATAACCGCAAATTTATAAGCCATATCATCAATTAAAGCGAGGGCTTGTTCGTTGTTTGCTTCAACAAGTTTAAAGAAGTCAATCGCACTTTCAACGGTAGGATCAATACTTTCCTTAGCACGTCGTGCGAGTGCCGTTCCACTTGCTTCATTTTCAACAGCTCCAGGAACTAAATGATTAATGACTTCGTCTGAATCACAGACTTTAATGTTTGCGATCTCTCCAGCGTAGCCTGATTTTCCAGAAATTACTTTTCCGTTAACAACTAAGGCTCCACCAATTCCTGTTGAGTGGGTAATGTAGTAAACAATAGGTTCATTCTTACCTGCTCCAACAAGTGCTTCCGCAAGGCCCGCAACATTTGCATCATTATCCATAAAGACTGGAAGTCCTAATGCATCTGATAAGGTCTTTGCAACTGGAAAATCAACGAAATCTTTAAGATTTGTTGCGAGGGTGATGACGCCCCGAACCGTATCAACCGGTCCAGGAATTCCAACACCAATACCACTTGCATCCAAATAATTTGGTACTTGCTTGATCATTTCTATAATGTTGTTTAAAACAACAGTTGGTCCTGATTGCGCAAATGAATCACTTTTACTTACATAAAGTATTTCACCCTGTTCATTAACATGAGCGACACGAACCGAAGTTCCGCCTAAATCTACTCCAATATAAGTCTTCATGGTTCTATTTTACCTCAATAATTTTCATCATGTTTGTTGCTCCTTGTCCTTGTGGATAGCCTGCAACAATAATAATTTGTTTTCCTGACTCAATTCCGAAGTCTTTCGCAATCTTACATGCTAATTCTTCATCATTACGTGTTGAGTTAGGTTGATCACTAACAACTGGATACACTCCCCAGTAACCGTTTAGACTTCTTTGAATTTGTTCATTGAATGTTACCGCAATGATTGGAGTCTTTGGACGATATTTTGATAAACGACGTGCTGTACTACCACTTTGTGTAAAGGCAATAATTGCATCAACATCATCTAAGTTATACGCTGCATCCGCAACCGCAATACTGATTGAGTCTTGTACTGTTGGTTGGCTAGATCTCATTGAACGACGTAGGTTGTCTTTGTAAGGAATAATTTCTTCCATTGTAAGTGCGATTGTTGACATCGTGTTAACCGCTTCTAAAGGATAGTCCCCTGCTGCTGTTTCACCGGATAACATAACTGCATCTGTTCCATCTAACACTGCGTTCGCAACGTCATTCGCTTCTGCACGTGTTGGACGCGGGTTGTCTGACATACTTTCAAGCATGTGTGTTGCTGTAATAACTGGTTTTCCAAGTTCATTTGCAATTCTGATCATTTTCTTTTGGTAGATTGGGACAAGTTCGAAACTAATTTCAACACCTAAGTCTCCACGAGCAACCATGACTCCGTCTGAAACTTCTAAGATTTCACGTAAGTTG
>JAAZDN010000040.1 GCA_012512805.1 Erysipelothrix sp.
ATTCTGATTCTATCGCTCGTAATTGTTTTATTCCTGAGAGATCGTAAACATGAATTGGGTATTTATTTATCACTCGGTGATAAGCGTACCAAAGTTGTGTCACAAATCTTAATGGAAGTCATGATGATTGCCTTATTAGGTTTTACCCTTTCAATCTTTTCGGGTAATCTAATTGCGAAAGGCTTATCAAATTCATTAGTTAGTGAAGATCGTTTTAATACTGATGATGGCATGATGTTCTACGGTGGTTATTACTTTGAAAACGAAGTTAATCCTGAAGATGTTATGAATGCTTATTCAGTGAACTTAGACTTACCGTATATATTAGGCTTTTATAGCATTGGACTGATTGTTGTGGCATTATCAACGATTGTTCCTACGGTTTATATTACGCGTCTGAATCCAAAGAAAATAATGATGTAAGGAGGATAATACCATGTCATTTATCGAAACAAATGAATTAAATTACTTTTATCAAGATGGTGATCAGCGTCGGTTTATCTTACGTGATGTGAATGTTTCTTTTGATAAAGGAGTCTTTTATACCATTTTAGGGCAATCGGGTTCAGGTAAAACAACCTTGTTGTCGCTCTTAAGTGCGCTGGATGCACCGAAGTCGGGTGTGGTTCGTTATGATGGAGTGGACATTAGATCCATTGGTTATGAAACATACCGTCGTAATAAAATCGGGATTGTTTTTCAAAACTATAATCTTGTACCTCATTTAACGGCTTTTGAAAATGTCTTACTCGCAATGGAAATTACTGAAAATGAATTACCAGAAGATCGTAATACAGTTGCTTATAACTTATTGGATTACATTGGTATCTCGAAATCTAAGGCGGATCGTCTTGTCACTCAGCTTTCGGGTGGTGAGCAACAACGGGTTGCGATTGCGCGCGCTTTATCAACCAATGTTGATTGTATCTTAGCGGATGAGCCAACGGGAAACTTGGATGAAGAAATGGAAATTGAAATCGTTGAAATCTTTAAGAAACTTGCTCATGAACATAATAAATGCGTCATCGTGGTTACCCACTCGCAAGAAATTGCACGTCAAGCGGATGTGAGTTATACCCTTCGTAAAGGGAACATTAACCTAAGTGAGTCTGCTAATGAGTGATTTTTTAAGCGGTTTTAGTGAAAAGAAAGAACCCAAAAAAGGTTCCGATGAGCGTGCACCTGAAAAAGTTGAAGCAGTAAAAAAAGAAGTTAAGGCTGTAAAAGTAGAAGTTAAGCCCGTAAAAGAAGCAGTTGTTGAAGAAGTAGTCGAAACAGAAAAGGTAGTGGTTGATGATAAACCACTACCGACTACTAAAATGAGTGATGCGGATAGTTTAGAACAAGAGCACAAATATTTACGTGATGAACCGACTGAACTGGATCCGGGTTACAAAAAGAAGCAAATGAAAATGCGAATTTTGATCGGCGTAGGTGCTGTTGTCTTTCTTATTATAGCGGCAACAAGTTATTACTTTATGTCTACCGTTAAAGTTCCTGATTTCGCAAATAAAGAAATTTCTGAGGTCCGTAATTGGTCTAAAGAGAATCGGGTTGAATTGGAATTGGAAAGTGCTTTTTCGAATGAATTCGATACGAATATCGTCTTGACGCAAGAAACGGCAGTCGGTAAACGTATTAAAAAGGGCAGTGCCTTAAAACTAAGCATTTCTAAAGGGAGTGATCCTGATGAAGTCATTGGTTTAATGCCTTTTGAGGGCAGTAATGAAACAACGATTTATGAATGGCTTGAAAAGAGTCATGTGAATAATCTAAAGGTGACACGTATTTATCATGATACGATTGCGAATGGTAATTTTATTCGGATTGAACTTTTAAATAAAGATCAAAAACCTGAGGATTTTAAGCGTAAAGATGCTGGAACAATCTATATTTCCAAAGGTACAGAATCGTTTGATAAAACAATTGTGATGCTTGATTTCAAAGGCAAGACAAAGGGTGATGTTGAAGCATTCCACACGAGCAATAAGTTTGTGAATCCATTTGTCTATGAAGAGGTGTACTCGGATACTGTCGAAATGGGAATGATTGTTTCGCAATCAATCTCTAAAGATGAAAAACTTGCGATTAATGATGTCGTTACGATTGAAGTCTCTAAAGGTAAAGCAATGGTTGTGCCAGATTATTCAGCTACCACAGTTGATACTTTTGAAAATGTGAATCCGAATGGCTTAAATATCAAACCGGGCGAGAAATTCTCAAGTAGTGTTGCCTATGGTTCGTTTTTATCGCAAAGTGCGGATGCAGGCCTCGATGTTACGAAGGATCCTAATTTCAACATGACAGTCTACTATTCTGTAGGGAAACCCTATATTGATACACTTGTAGGGAAGAAAGAAGGCGATCTCGCTAAATATTTCTTTGATTTCAATGCTAAAGGGGCAAATGTTACATACGTTGTTCAATATGCACCGCGTTGCTTAGATAAGGGAACTGTCGCTGAGGC
>JAAZDN010000041.1 GCA_012512805.1 Erysipelothrix sp.
TAAAGTTATCTTGGAATTGATAAATTGAGACCCCGATTTCGTAAGTTTTTCCAGTTGAAGAATTGTTGTTGTTTCCATTGTCGTTGTTATTGTTAGTATTGCCATTTGCGTTTCCACAAGCAACTACCATTAAAGCAACGAGAGCAAGAATCAGAACTTTAAAAAGTTTTTTCATTTTATACTTCCTTTCCTTAGATAAAATCTAGTAAACTTTTACTACTAGTAACTCAATCATAAAAAATGAAAGCGGTTTTGACAAGCGCTTTCATTTAGATTGTGATTATAATTTTAAGATGATCTTAACTGTATCGAAGGTAGACTGAATTTCTAATAACTAACTCATTTTGACAAATAATCTTCACCGGAGACATTTCGGGATTATGTAACAATTGGTTCATTAAAACTACTGCCATTTCACCCATTGTCTTTGTATCAAGGCGAATCGTTGTTAATGGTGGATTATAGAATTTAGCAGAGGCAATATCATTAAAACTGATAATAGAGATACGATCTATAATGTCATCCTTTCGTTCACTAATTGCACGAAGTGCTCCCATTGCAATCGTGTCACTCGCACAAAGAAATGCTGTTGGAACATTACCTTTTTCGATTGCTGCCACCATCATTTCATAGCCAGTCATACCATCAAACTGATTAATATACACATTAGTATCATCAAATGTCATATCATTATCGCGGCGCATTCTTGATAAAAAGGCACGCTCGCGAATATCCATAAATGGTTCCTTTTCAGGTCCGAGATATTCTCTTCCGCCAATAAAACCTATATTGCGATGGCCCATTTCCTTAAGGAAATCAATCGATTTGTATGTTGCATCTTCTAAGTCGACTGTTACAGCACTGTAAAGGGAAGAATCCGGATTGGAGTCCACAAAGATAATTTGATTAACCGCCTTTTTAAACTCTTCAGCTTGGCTTAACGAAAATTTACCTAAGCAAATTAAGCCGTCCAGCTCATCTTTTTGACGAAAGAGCAGTTCATAATTTTCACGATAATATCGTGTAACCTTCATTTTGTGCTTTAAACAGTAGTTTTCTACACTATCTCTAAGCGTGTAATAGTATGGATCTTCAACTTCTTGAAATGAAGAAATCCATTGGACGATTCCAATAGTAGGGGCACTACTTTTATTCCTCTTTTTCTTTGGTTTATAACCTAATTCTTGAGCAGCCGCAAAAACTCGTTGACGGGTTTCTTCTTTAACCGTCAATGTTTCATCTTCATTTAGGATTCGAGAGACGGTCGCAATCGAAACTTCTGCTTTTTCTGCAATATCTTTAATTCTAGCCATTAAGGTAAACGCTCCATTTGTGAGTGTGCATAAATTGCATACCACTGTTGATTATTCATCTCTAAGTTTTGAGAATTTATTGCACTTTCGATTCGCTCCGTTTTGCCAGTTCCTAAAATCGGGATAATGTGCAGTGGGTGTTTCAATAGCCATGCTAACATCACTTGATCAAGCGATGTTGCATTGAGCTCTTGTTGAATTTTTTCTAAGATTTGTTTAAGCTCGGGTTTATAGGATGAATCACTAAATATTCTTCCACCACCCAACGGTGATTAGGCCATGACTTTTAGGTCTAATTCCTGTATTTTTTCCAAAGTACCATTTTTAAAGTGTTCCAGGTGATCGACACTAACTTGTATCTGATTCAATATAATCTCTGGA
>JAAZDN010000042.1 GCA_012512805.1 Erysipelothrix sp.
AAAGCGTATTACTTGGCTTTGTTAGTACAGTAAAATCCACTGGCGATTGAAAGTATCCAGTGTCATTACTCCACGCAACTCTGCTGCTAATTTCATAAGTACCATGAGCTGTATTAAAACTCTTTGAAGTCGACAAATAATAAGAACTAGCCTCAATTGTAATTACAGAAAAACCCAAAACGAGAAAAACAAACATAATCTTCTTAATCTTTTTCATTTCATCATCCTTCTTTGAAAAAGTTATTCTAAAGATTGCACTTCATCAAAAAAATCTAAGAATCGTAAATCATGAGTTACTACTACGATCGTCTTATGCTCCTGTTTAAGTGTTTCTATTAATTTGAAAATAATCAATGCATTGTCATAATCTAAATTACCCGTTGGTTCATCTGCCAAGATGATGGAAGAGGGTTTCAACAGTAAACGTGCGAATGCGACGCGTTGTTGTTCGCCTCCAGATATTGAAAAGACATTCTTATCTAGTATTGAATCAGGTAAACCAACCTTTTTTAGTGAGTTTTTAATTTCTGCATCTACATCATGATAGTTTGCATACCGTGTCGCAATTTTCAAATTATCATAAACTGTTTTATGATGAATCAATGCTGAATTTTGAAACAAATAGGAAACCTTATTTCTAAATAAGACATCCAATTGCTTACGGCTCGGTTTCGAATAGTCTTCACCATATAGATATACCTCACCTGAATCACCCATATCCAATCCACCCATAATATTCAACAAGGTTGTTTTTCCTCTTCCTGATTTACCCACAATCGCAACCATGGTATTCTCTTTAATTGACATACTTAAATTGTGCAAGACAACTTGTTCACCAAACTTTTTATTTAAATTTTTAATTGTAATTGCGTTCATATTAGATGCCCCCTTTCAATGCGACATTGAGTATTTTTGTGTTTGTTCTGTAGTTTATTAACGCAAAGATAAGTATCTCGAACAACATCATGACACCTAAAACGATCACAACCACGTAAACATTTTTAAAATTGTGTCTCAATGTCCAGTGCACAAGCGCAACCATAGTAATCGTTAATTGTAATGCAAGAATGGGAGCATTTAGATCACGAACCTTATAGCCCATGAATCGCTTTACTATAAATTCACGCATAAGCATTTGATTGATGACATGATAAATACTCGTTGTAATTAACATAAAGAAGACACAGTAAATAGCCAGCTGAGATGCATATGAAGCTTGTTGCGCATTTACGATTTCAATTTGTTCGTCTAAACTATTTATTAAGGGAACCATTTCAAAGGAATCTGAGTCAATCACTGTTCCTACCAGTTCTTTGACACGTTCACTGTCTGAGGCATGCACAAAGCTCGATCCATAGATACTGGGCGAGATATCTGTATCCAGCACCATTATGAACTGATCAAGTTGAATATTAGCTTCTCGGTTCACGTCTATTTTTGGATAAATGGTTTGCGGTGATACTTCAACAATATGGACAACCTTAAGGTCTGGATTGATGTTTAAATTTATATTTAAATCCAAATTGTTTTGTAAGAGATCGTTCAATATTTCTACCTTACCTGAAGTCACAATTATAGTCGGAACGTCATGGCGAAGGGCGATGTCCTGATTGTCAGTGTCCTTTAAGTCAAAAAGTTCCAAAAATGATGTGTTCACAAACTGAACGGATTCACCATCATAATCCCTACTGTAATTAACAAACAACAAACCTTGATCATCCAAAAGTGTATAAATTTCATTCCCAACTTCGAAGTAATCTACGGAACTCAGGATGCTTTGACTCATTACTAGAGCGCGTCTATCATGATTAATCGCCTCAATTTGTTCATAATTATTACGTAAATTTGTGGTTCTTATATATGATTGGACACCCAGTAAAATTAATCCTACCATAAAATATGTAGCGATGTACTTAACCACTTGTAGTACAAATACAATACTACGATCATTCTGTTGGTACTTTAAGACATCCTTTATTTTAATGCGATGATAGTATAATGTCCAAATTAAAAAGAGGAAACTTAAAAGGATTAGAAGCAGCAGAAATACCAGGAAAGAAACCATAACAAAAATTCCCAAAAGACCAAGATTTGAGACGAAAAACAAATATAATAAAGCCATAACAGTAAAATAAATTACAGTAAGTTCAGAAACGTAAGTAGCGATAAAATCAAGATATACATCACGCTTTCGATAGCCCATGATGCGATAGACGGATAGATCCCTACGGCCTTGATAGATTGAAAAACTAATGACTCCCAAAAGTATTAGTATGGATAATAAAGAAAAAGGATTCGAAAACAAGGTTGCGACTGTCGCAATAAGAATCCGTGTAGGACTGAATGCATTTTCAGTATCGACACTTATATTCTCTGAATACAGAAGACCAGTCCCTTGAATACTTCTCAAGAAAGTATCAAAATTTGAAGCATCGTCTGTTGTGAATGTCCAACTTCCAATTATTGAATTCGCATGCACCAAAGCACTCCCTATCCTCACATCTGCAACTTCAACAGAAGATGTAAGGTAATACTCTTGACTTGTATCCGACGTTATAAAATAAGAGAGCTTATTGAAATTTTCATAATCTATTTCTTGATTCAAATGAAATTTATCCGTATAAACATTGTTACGTAAATGATATAGTACAGTGAGGACATCAGATGAGGCATCGCCCTGTATCTGAAAAGCATTAAGGTTATGACTTGTTACTTTTTCCAAGAAATCATCAACCGTCATGGATCCCTCATTAGAAACAAAACTAATAGACTTTTCATAGGGTTCCCAAGAACGCCACATCTTATTCATATCCAACATAAGTAGCGCTTGCGCCGATAAATAGACAGTGTTAAAAAGAAGTATCGCAACTAAGATATAAATAATACGATGCATATAACGCTTCAACATACACTACCTCCCAAATATGGACACGAAGCACATTTTCCAAAAATCAATAAAAAACTAATATATTTTTATCATAGAATAAAGATTAAGCGAAGTCAAGTCCTTAGAAACTAAGCGTTTACAAACCGTCAATTCTGTTGGAATAATTTCCAACTAAATCTTTAACAGTTGAAGAAGAACCAAAAGCGTCAAAATCAAATATTTAGGACCCGATCATGAATATTTAAAAAACATAATGAAACAAGAAAAAGTGAAATGACCTAAGTGGTCTTCTCACTACGGCTATAATATCCCTTGAAGCAAGTGAGCCTAATAAATAATGGTTTAAGTACATAGGGAAGCCTTGGAAACACTTGATGAATTAGAGCGGTTAACAGACAAATAGATCGATTATTAAAATAACAATAGATTTAAGAGCGAAGTAAAAGGACTAAACCCTGTTCTATACAGGAATTAGTCCTTGATTTTATGGAGTTTAAAAAGTAGTTTGGGGTTTTGAATCCACTACTCTGGGGAAGTAAAAAAACTAACGGTAATAAGACTACACATTAGTTTGGGGTTTAGTTATAATGGTTGTAAGAAAGGAGATCCCTAGTTTCGAACGCTAAATCTCCTTACCCTCACACTATGATTATAATCAAAACCAACCTTTCCTTCAATACCTTAACTCAAAATATCTATAATTCTTTAGTAAATATGATAGATTTCGATGATTTAAAGTGTCCCAAATGTGGGACGAATCATTTCCACCATCACGGTTCTTATCAGAGATCCATTAAAGATGAAGTATTTTCTAGAACGCTAAATGTAAATAGAATCAAGTGTATCGCTTGTGGGTCAACCCATGCGATTTTTTTGTATCCAATCGTTCCCTTTTCTCAATATGTCTTTGTATTTGAACTTCTATTTCATCAATCAAATGTTATTTTATTAGAGACTTGGAGTAATTATATAAAGCTTTGTGAATCTGTTAATCGGAAATATCTTGCTTTTTTCTACTTTCCCACATGACTTTCCTTTTGAATTTGACGATTCAATGATATTTTAGTGTCAACTTAAGTTTTTATAACCATGGTTAAAATGAATTTAAGATCTGCGATAAAAGGATGTGATTTTATGAATGATTTGCAGAACTTCAATAATTTTACGATGCTCAAATTCTTTAATCTAGAAGAAAAGAATATTCAAAACTTTAATGTTTACTTTGAGGATGGCGTTTTGTATATTGACGTTACACTCCATCAGAAAGATGAAGTATGTCCCCACTGTGGATATACCCAGTATACGGTTAAAGATTATGTTCAAAAGAAACTGATCCATTCAACTTTTACGAATCAAAAATGTATTATTAATTATAGAACCAGAAGGTATAAATGTAGTCATTGTGCTAAGACATTTTATGAAAACAATCCTTTCGCTTTTAGCGGAATGAAGCTCACTATGAACACCGTGTATAATGTGTTAAGTGACCTCCGTAAAGTGACTGAAACGTTCTTTGGTGTTGCGCTGCGCTATCATTTATCAACCACTTTTGTAATTTCTATCTTTGATAAGTACGTAGATATCTCAAGAGGAGTTTTACCTGAGGTCCTATGTATTGACGAGGTTTACGCTTTTAAATCCAAGAAGAGTAATTATGTTTGTGTTTTGCTCGACTTTAAAACCCAAGAAATCATTGATTTACTTCCCTCAAGAAGAAAAA
>JAAZDN010000043.1 GCA_012512805.1 Erysipelothrix sp.
AACTTCAAACAGTCTTTTTCCACTTTCATGACGACTTGTAGTCTTCTTACTTTGTTCTAAGTTCGTAAGGGCAACGGTGTAGATGCCTTCCTTTTGTGCACGCATTGCCATTTCAATGGGCATTGCATTACGTCCTGAGTTTGATGTAATAATGATCATATCGCCAGGAGCAATCTTATATTGATCATAAATGATGTCGGATAATCCGGATAGTTTTTCAAGAGCACCCGAACGACGCGCACCATTTGATGTAAGTGTATCTTGATCTAAGATCGCATTTACGTTTGCTAATCCACCCGCACGACAGAAGAGTTCAATTCCAATCATATGTGAATGTCCTGTTCCAAAGACATGAATGATGTGATTGTTTTTAATGTTCTCAGCCATTTTTTCAGCTAAGGTCATAATTGCATCGTATTGTGTTTCTTGGACCTTATCAAACAGTTGTCCAACTAAATTAATGTATTCAAATTGTTTTTCCATTTATATTCTCCCTGCATATTTATTGAGTAAGTATTGATTAAATTCCATATTTTCTTTGCTGTCTTCAAAGCGTAAGACCGGGACTTCAACATTTTTTTCTTGAAGTTTCGCCACCGTTGCGATGGCTAAGCTCTGTGCAATATAGATTCCTGTAATTGATGAGACAGCACCAATTTTTCCACCATCTTCAGTGGGTAGTAAGGCATCTCCCATTGGTCCACAGTTATCAATGACAACATCACCATGATCCATTAATTTTTTACCACTTGGATGACGTGAGTCTGAGTTTAACGTATGATCCAAACTTGTCACAACAATTACTTTTTGTCCCTTTGATCGTGCTGTATCCGCAAGATCAATAACAAGTCCATTGATGCCTGAGTTTGAAATAATAATGAACACATCATTATCACTTATTTCATAAAGTTCGTAGAATCGACCGGCAATACCTGGACGACGTTCAAAGATATTATCCATATCTTTAAAATCTGCATATGTATACAGTCCATGACTGACAAAGTCTCCAATTGTAATTGTATGAACTGGAACGAGTGATCCAACACGACCACCCAACTCATTTCCAAAGCCGAGGGAGTGTCCTGTTCCAAAGACTTGAATGACGCCACCTTTTGCGATGGCTTCAGCACAAATATCTGCGGCTTTTAAGATATTTTCCTGTTCTTTATTCATGACATTATCAATAATTGTAAATGTGTTATCTAAAAATGCTTGTGTATTTATCATGACGCTTCCTCCTATGAATTCCAACGGCCATCGTATTTGCTCGTTAACTCTCGATTGTGACTATCTGCACCTGGTACATTCATACTCCATAATACAGCTGGCTCATGTCCTTGATCTTTCATGATCGTATAAATCTCCATCGTTAAGGCTTGGGCAAACATGTTTGCTACAAGATTTGATACTTGCGATACCGCAACATCATTCACCTTAAAGAATAGATCAGGATAGCCAATATTTAAGTCTACGATTAGATCCGCAAGTTCATATAAGGACTGTGCATTTTCTAAGTCTGTTGCTTCAATCGCATGTTTATTTGTAATGATAAAGACCTTATGACCTTTTTCTTTTGCGATTTGAGCAAGTTTTAAGGTTGAAGTAACTACTTCAGTCGATACATAGATTAAAAAGGCATCATTTGCTTCAATGTTATACATATCAAACATCATCTGTGCTATATCTTCACGTTGTAGATAATCTGGTGCTAGAGTTTCTTCTAAACTGACAATTTCACGCAATGATAAATGACGATTATCAATAATATGATATTGAACAAGTCCACCGGCTCTAAAGCCCAATTCCATACTTAGCGCTATATCGTGATTTACTCCATACAATTGTATGACCCCTTCATCAATCATAACTTCTGATATTGCGTGTGCAAGTTGCATAATATCAGCTTGTGAAGCTTCAACGGCTTTCTTCACAATGGCATTCGTATTAACAAAGTAATCCGTAATTAATGTGTCTTTCATGAATAACACTCCTCCTATGATTTATTCATCGTTATGACTAAAATTCTCTTCGTACATACATATTTTAGCACACTAATTTATTTTTTCATCATTTTGTAT
>JAAZDN010000044.1 GCA_012512805.1 Erysipelothrix sp.
ATCTAATTTATCTTTAACTTCTTTTAATGATTTCTTTCCTAAGTTACGGACTTTCATCATTTCATCTTCGGTTTTTTGAGTTAATTCTTCTACAGTCTGAATACCAGCGCGTTTTAGACAATTGTAAGAACGGACAGACAAGTCTAAGTCTTCAATCATCATCGTTGCTTTTGGTTTCTCAGAACCTTCCACTGATTCTTTAATAATAGACTCATCTTCAACTAAGTTTTCTTCTAATTCCATAATTAATGCGAAATAGTCACTTAGAATTTTTGAGGCTAATGCTAAAGCTTTTTGTGGTTTGATAGACTCATCAGTCCACA
This sequence comes from Erysipelothrix sp., assembly GCA_012512805.1. Taxonomy (GTDB): domain Bacteria; phylum Bacillota_I; class Bacilli_A; order Erysipelotrichales; family Erysipelotrichaceae; genus JAAZDN01. Next base: position 324 of record JAAZDN010000044.1, read on the forward strand.
CTTCAATTTCCAATGAATCAAATTGTGTGTTTGTCCCCACTCGAGTCGGGCTTACTTGATAAGCACAACGTTTAATTGGAGTATAAATCGAGTCTGTATAGATAGTGCCAAATCCTTGAGATAGTTCTTTATACAAGTTTTTATTAGTTACTTGTGAAACGTAACCACGACCATTGTGAGCTTTCATTTCGATCTCTAAAGTTCCACCATCAGCAATATTTGCGATGACAAGATCTTCATTGACAACTTTCACTCCTGCTGGAAGTACAATATCACTTGCTGTAACAACCTTTGGACCTTTTTCAGACACACGTAAGGTATGTGTCTCATCATCATCAATAGTAAGAATTAAATCCTTGACGTTAAGCAGAATTTCAGTCACATCTTCCTTAACGCCAGGTAATGAAGAGAATTCGTGTTGAACTCCATCAATTTTTAAAGAGTAAACAGCAGCACCTGGTAATGAAGAAAGAAGAACTCTTCTTAATGCATTTCCTAAAGTGTTACCAAACCCTTTTTCAAGAGGTTCAATGACAAATTTTCCATAATTATTCTGTTCATCTTTGGCGACGATTTCAAATGTTGCACGTTCAAATTGTTGCATAACTATTCCCTCCATTTACAAATTTAATTGGCATTAATTATCCACGAGGTCGTTTTGGTGGACGACATCCATTATGTGGAATAGGTGTGTTGTCATTAATAACACTAATATCTAACCCTGCCGTTTGTAATGAACGAACAGCCGCTTCACGTCCAGGACCAGGTCCTTTAACGGAAACTTCAACTGATTTCATCCCATGTTCAACTGCTGCCTTTGCTGCAGCTTCCCCAGCTAATTGAGCTGCGAATGGAGTTGACTTACGAGATCCTTTATATCCTAGTGCACCAGCACTTGACCAAGCGACAACATTGCCAGCTTCATCAGTGATAGTAACGATGGTGTTGTTAAATGTTGAATGAATGTGCGCAACACCCTTCGCAATATTCTTACGGGCACGACGTCTACGAGTCGTTCTACCTTTTTGTTGTTTTGCCATTTTTAGTACCCCCTATTTCTTCTTGTTAGCGACCGTACGTCTAGGTCCCTTACGAGTACGTGCATTGGTTCTTGTTCTTTGTCCACGAACTGGAAGTCCACGACGGTGACGAATTCCACGGTATGAACCGATTTCCATTAAACGCTTAACGTTTAATGATTCTTCACGACGAAGGTCTCCCTCAGTTCTAATTGTATTAACGACATTACGAATTTCGTTAACTTGATCATCGCTTAAATCTTTAACGCGAATATTTTTATCAATTCCTGCTTGTTCTAAAATACTTTGTGATGTTGATAATCCGATACCATAAATATAAGTAAGGGAAACTTCAACACGTTTATTACGTGGAATATCCACTCCTGCAATACGAGCCATAATTATTCTCCTTCTTATCCTTGTCTTTGTTTGTGTTTAGGATTTTCACAAATTACCATGACGCGACCTTTACGTTTAATGACGCGACATTTATCACAAATAGGTTTTACTGATGGTCTAACTTTCATTGTGTTTTCTCCTTTAACTATTTATGTCTGAATGTAATGCGGCCACGTGTTAAATCATACGGGGAAATTTCCACCGTGACACGGTCACCTGGTAAAATGCGAATGTAGTGCATACGGATTTTACCAGAAACGTGAGCCAAGATCTCGTGTCCATTAGGTAATTCTACCTTAAATTGAGCATTAGGAAGTGTATCAACGATAACCCCCTCCATTTCAATA
>JAAZDN010000045.1 GCA_012512805.1 Erysipelothrix sp.
ATCGTTGGGCTTGGACTTGGTGTTTTATTTTCACAACTCATGAGCGTCTTTGTCGTAAATATGTTTGAAGTGGATTTATCAAACTTTACCTTTGTAATTTCAATGGCCGCAATCCTTAAATCAATTATTTACTTTAGTATTATGTATATCATTGTCATGATCTTTAATACAATCAGTATTAGTAAGGTTAAGCTCATTGACTTACTACATGCTTCTAGAAAGAGTCAAAACTTAAAACTTAAAAACCCAATTGTTTGTATTATTATCTTTATCTTTGCGAGTATCATGCTTGCTCGTGCTTACTATATGGTAACGGATGGCGTCACAGAAATGTTTAATGCGACGGCAATCTTTATTCCCATAGGAATGGGTATTATCAGTACCTTCCTTATTTTTTACTCTTTATCTGGTTTACTGTTAAGAGTAGCGCAATCAAGAAAAAGTTTCTATTTTAAAGGCTTAAATAGCTTTACAATCCGACAGTTCTCAAGCAAGATCAATGCATCAGTTGCATCATCTGCAGTCATCTGTTTAATGTTATTTTTAACCATTAGTCTATTAACGACATGTTTAACCTTAAAGGATACCATTAATGGTGACATTACAAAGTATGCGAAAGCAGATATTATCTTAACAAATCAAAGAAATCTAAGTACTGAGTATTTCAGTGATCAACTCGTTGATGAAAATACAGAAGATCACATTAAAAATTCGAATATCGATATCTTAGAAAAACTGTATCACTTTGACTTTGATCTTACCTCATCACTTGATCATTACATTCAAATTGAAACATATCGTTCACCACAACTTACATTCAAAGATCTTCTTGCATCAAGCTATGAGGAAAAGGCTGCTCATAATCCTTATTTACGTTATAGTACCATGGAAAAAATCATTTCAATTACAGACTATAATAAGGTTGCGAAAATGTATGGACATGAAGAATATGAACTGAAGCCAAATGAGTTCATCATTGTTGCGAACTATCCATTCTACGTTGGTATGTTGAATGAGCTGCTCACACATCAAGAAGCAATCGATGTCTTTGGACATCAACTAAGACCAAAATACACAAGTGTTATGGATGGATTTGTTGATATTTCAAACGATGCATTAAATGATGGATACATTGTAGTAGATGATAGTATTCTAGATCAAAACTATCTTTATGAAGATCTCTTAATTGGAAATTACAACACAAGTAAGGCAACTGAAATACGAGCATTAGAAGCAAAACTGGACGCACTACAAAACAGTCCCCTCAGTACACAATACTTACTACCAACTGTACAAAGTATGATGGTACTAAAAGAAATGTCAGTTGGACTTTCAGCAATCATTACCTTCATCGGTCTCTATCTTGGAATTATCTTCCTCATTAGTAGTGCCGCAATTCTTGGTCTAAAAGAACTCTCTGAAAGTAGTGATAATCAAGAACGATTTAAAATGTTACGTAAGCTTGGTACTGATGAGAAACTCATCAACAAAGCACTCTTTAGACAAATTGGAATCTTCTTTGCCCTACCACTCATACTAGCAATCATCCATTCCATCTTTGGTATTCGATTCGCCCTCATCATTTTAGAAGGATTGGGCAATAATGGACTTTTACTATCAATTATCACAACGAGTATCTTCTTACTTGTGATCTATGGAGGCTACTTCCTTATTACGTATTACTCAAGTAAAAACATTATTAAAGAACGTAAGGCGTAGTCATTTATAAATTATTCATGCTACAATACAATACAAGAGGTATTATCCCTGTGGGAATTCTACGGGGTCATACCTCTTTTTATGTTCTAGTATTTTCACTTACTTTACAATGAGGAATCTAAAAAGTTATCCACATCAGATTGTGGATAACTTTTTGTATTAGATTTATTTCAATTATGCAGAAAGTTTATCTACCGCAATTGCTTTTAAAGCTTCAGTTTTACTACCTGTAGTTGACTTGTTAGAGAATGCAATATTTACAATATGGTCTGATATTCTCTGTAGTGAGAAGAGAACAGAGTAAATACTTCTTGATACTTCAACTGGATAGAGTCCTGAGTTTAAACGTGATACATGTTCGTTACGTGTTGTTGAAATGAGGTGTTCAATTTCATGGTGAACATCCGCAATCTTATTAAAGTTTTCAGTAGTATCATTTGTAAAGGCATCAAATCCTAAATCAAATAAGCGATTGATTCGTTTATAGATTGTACTAATTTCTTCCTTCGTTTGTTCTAAGAACTGAAGATTATTTTCTTTCATGTAGCTTGTTTCTTTAATTAAGAGAATTGCATAGTCACCTAAACGTTCGATATCGTTGATGACGTGGTGAAGTCCCCCAATTAGTTTTTCATCTTCATCAACTTTTGATGCCGATGATATTTTAATAAAGAAGCCCGTTAATTGGTTTGTTAAGTAGTCAATACGGTATTCAACATCCGCTATTTGCTTACTCTCACTCATATCCTCATGAATCAGTGAGTTGAACGAGCGATCTAAGTTTCCTTTTGCCAGCATAGCCATTGCATTTAATTCTTTTAAAGCTTGTTCAATCGCAACGGATGGTGTTTGTAAGAAACGTTCATCAATGAATTCTAATTCTTCTAAGTTTTGTTGTTTGTCTGGAATTCTATTCGTAACCCAGTCAACAAGTGTATCTAAGAATACAAGCATTACTAAGGTGTATATTGTATTGTAAATAAGGTTGAATGTTGCCAAGCTAAACTGTGGTTGGCCTGGGAATAATGTATCAAAGAAGTTTGTAATTGGTGTTCTAAAGATTATTAATACAATCGTGAAGAATACTGCACCGATAACACTTGTTATAACGTGGAATAAGGCAATACGTTTACCGTTTGCGTTTGTTGTTAAAGAAGCCATAATTCCATCAGTACATGTCCCAATGTTTGCTCCCATTACTAAGAAGAATGATTGGTCAATATTACTAATAACACCTGTTGCTAAAAAGGCAATGAAAACACCTGTTGCAGCTGTTGATGATTGAATAATACCTGTGAAAAGAATTCCTAAGAGTACAAGCATAATTGGATTTTGCATGATCCCGTATTGGAAGACCTTTGATAACTCAATACTTAATGTTGAATCTGCACCACCAATTGCCATTTCCATAACTTCCATCCCAATAAAGAGCATCCCGAATCCAATAAGGAATGGTGCTATTTTATTTAAACGTTCATTACTTGTTGAGAAGATAATCATAACTCCTACAAATGCGATTGATGCAAATACAGAACTCATATCGAATCCACCCTTACTTAAACCTGAGAGTGCAAATATAAAGGCTGTAAGTGTTGTACCTACCTTCGCCCCTAAGATGAATCCAGATCCTTGTTTAACGTTAACGATGTTTGCGTGTGCAAGTCCAATTGTCATAATTGAAGATGCGGATGAAGACTGAACTAAGGCAGTAGCTCCGATCCCAATACCGTAGTTAACAACACGGTTCCTATCCATTTTTCTAAACAGATTACGAATCCCAGCACCGGCACTTCTTTCAAGACCCGTACTCATTTGTTTCATACCGAACATGAAGACAGCGACGCCACCTAACATCATCAATATATTCATTGTGATTTCCATTTTATTCTCCCTTACATATAATTTACCTAATTTTAACATATATTTTACTTTGCTCATATAATATACAATATTATCTAACTTATGTTAAGCAAAAGTCGTGGGATTCTTGGATTAAATTGATCTATTTTGATGATGTAAGCACTTCATATGAATCAACTTCAATTCTCAATTATTTTTAATAATATTTAGTCGATAAATCCTATTATTAAGACAGAATCTAAGTATACCATATTGTGAACTTAATTAGAATTTCCGATATTAAAAGTTGATTATTTCTAACCAACTTATATTGAATATACTATAAATTTGTTCGCTTTCTTAGTTCATGTCGAATTTGATCAAGTGTATCTTACATGGGTAACACATTAACAATGATAGGACTTCCTGTTTCCTTACATCGGCGAGAAATTTCATGATACTTATTTTTCAAATCCTCAACGTTTATTGAATGATCTTTCATGTTTTCACTCCTTCCTATTGATGCATTTTTGTTCACTTGTTAAACAGGTGTCGATAAATTCAAGTACATCTTGATCATGTGCTTTTGTTTTAATTTCAGCCTTTTGTGTTCCTTCTTTGAGACTATTTCTTTAGCAAACTATCAATCAATGTGTAGTCTGATGTATTTACTAGTTCTTCTCGAATAATATCATTATTATGCTTATATACTTTAAATGCTTTTGCATGTGGTTTTGATTTATGAACTTTATACATATTATCCTTAAATTCAATGGCACAATGATCTTCAATACCGATCCCAATACTATCATTTTTAATAATTTTCTGATCAAAATCAATGTGAGCATCCACTTCATTATAATGTGGACAGTGCATTGCATCGATGAAATTAAGTCCCTCTATTATTTTATACATAGATTGTTCACTTGTGTTATAATCTGTAGTTTCACTACTACCGAGCCTAAACCAACAGAGTGAACCAGCACTTACTCCACTTAAAATTGTCCCGTTTTGGTATGATTTTTTAATGGTGTCTTCTAATTGAAACTGTTTTATTACATCGAGTAATTTTTGTGTGTTTCCACCACCAACATAGATAATATCTGCATCCATTATTTGTCTTTGTAAGTCTTCATGTTGCTTATCATTGTCTATCAGTTGGAGCACATCAACAACACATCCTAATTGTTTTCCATAAACATTCTGAATTGTTTGAATATAGCCTGGATGATCATTGCTTGCTGTTGGAATAAAGAGTAACTTTGGATTGCTCTTTCCTGACGCTTTTACGATGGCCTCATCAATTGCTAATGCTTCTAACCTTGATATTTCGCCACCACCTATTGCAAATAGTGTTCCCATTATTTCATCTCCTTCTTCATTATTATATAATTCATGAATTATAATGTATATCCTGACATTGAATGATATAGTCCATTAAGGCTTCACCATCAAATAAAACTTGAACTTCATATCCCTCTTTATCGTCTAATCTTAATGGCATTTTATTTTGTTTTAACGTCTCTAATACTATTCTGATACTTCGACAATTGATTCTAAAAACTCTCGGGCTTCTATAACACCACCCGCCGATTTGAAACTTTCAGAAATCATGCGTGCTCCACCTTTGTATTTTTGATCACTTAAAACAGTTTCAATGGTTTCAAGAATCGTATGTGGTTTAATATCTTTAAGTTTAATGCCTGCATTTAATTCCTCTGTTCGTAGTGCCACTGCATTTTGCTCAGGTGTTTGTGGATAAAGTATAAGTGGGACTTCATAATATAATCCTTCTGATGCTGAGTTCATACCACAATGGGTGATGAATACATCCGCAATATCCAAAACTGCCATTTGATCAACATGTTCATAGATTTGTATGTTGTTAGGAACATCTGAATATTCTTCGTGATTCTCGCCCAATGAAAGGATAACCTGGTAGTCTGTATTCTTTAAGGCACGAATACAATTTTGATAGAATTCTTGATTCTTATTTACAGTCCCCATTGAAATGTATATTGTCTTCTCTCTCGTTTTAATCATTGGTTGTTCAATATCTCGTATTGATGGACCAATAAATCTATATTTATTAGAGAATGTTTCAGCATAGGGTTGAAATAGATCTGACGTATAGACAATGGTATGGGTCTCATTATCATTTTGAACAATATCTAAAATACCTTTGACGGGATAGCCTTTATCTTGTAGTCGTTTAATGTGTTTATTAACTTTTGGCATCGAAAATAGCATCTTTATAATTTCCATAAAGCCACGTTTTAAATATTTAGATGAATGTTGATTAAACGCAAAGGTTGTGGTTGATGAAACATAGGGAATAGTGTACTTAAGTGCCGTTAGTTTTCCCCAATAAGCCACTGAATCCGAAACAATTAAGTCAGGTTTTATGACATCAATCTGTTCAAATATCATCGTATCCAATGCTAGCGTCGAACTTACCAAGAGCTCCACGGCAAAGGCCATATCCTTACCGACACGATCAGCATTATCCTTATCATCCATTTCAAAATCATAGCCATCACAACTAATATAGTTTGCTCCTGTTTTCTCTATTTTTTCTTTAAATTGATCAAAAGAAAAATAATACACTTCATGACCTTTATCAACCATTTCTTCAACTACCTTTAGTGTTGGATTTGTATGTCCATGTGCCGGTAAATTAAACCAAACTATTTTCATAAAAATTTCTCCTCTCAACATATACCCTATTTAATCATTATCAAAACTGTATATCTTTACTTTGAATAATGTAATCAAGCATCGTTTCACCCGCAAGTAAAACATGGACTTCATAACCCTCTTCATTTTTATACAGTTCATTATAGATCCAGTGTTTGCCTTCAAGATTATCATCTTGTTTAATCAGTGTTGCATCGATAAATGTAACGGATTCAACATCACTGAAGCCTCCTTTATTATCTAATCTTAATGTAATATTATTTTGTTCTTGAATGACTTCTGTAACGATAGAATCATGAAATCCAAATTTATCTCTGATTTCTTCTGGGATATCTTGTTGACTCTGAATTTCATGATACTGTTTTAAGATTTTCTTTGATTCTTTATCATTAATCATACTTATTTTCTTCAGTTGTTTATACACTTCTTTTGAACAATAGCCTAAGGCGAATAAACGGATATCTGCAATGTCATTGTATACTTCTTTTGGTAAATCCTTTTCTAATTGTTTGATATTTATGTCTAATCTTTGTTTAAACAAATCTTTATAAACTTCTGCATCAAAGGGTAGACGTTTATCGAAGGCTTCAATTAACTGCATAATCTCAGCACGCTCTTCATCACTCATTTCAATCACATGTATATCTTCACGTGCTAGTCCTTCTTCGTTCATTAAACGTTCTACTGCTTGTTCTGTGTTGGCTTCATCTTCTAGCATATAGCGTGGATCTGTATTATAAATTTCTTGTTCAAGTTCAATATAGTCTCTTTCACCGCGTTTATATAATTTTTGAAATAAAGCTTCATCAAATACTCTATAAACACTAGAAACTGAATAACCAAGGTGTAAGTCTGCACTTAATTGATACCATTCTTTTGTTAAATAACGCATAATTAATCTTCCTTATCTATGTTATGTTTATTCTGGTGCAACGAGTTCTACTTTAATACGATCAGGATCTTCAAAGTAGACGGCGTATGTATTTTCACCACCGGCAAATGGATGTTCATTTGAGTAGAGTATTACTATTCCTTTTTCTTTAAGTTGTACTGTAATCTCATCTACATGCTGACGCGTCTTTGCATGAAAGGCAATGTGATTAAGACCCACTCGTTTACGATGGTAAGGAACATCTAAATATTCATCTTCTGTTTGAACAAATACGAGATACGTATCATCTAATTTATAACTTTGACCCTTATCCCATTTCTGAAACGATTCGTAGCCTAATTCTGTGAGTAACCATCCCCAAAAGGAAATTGACTGTTCTAAGTTTGAAACATAGATTTCAAGATGATGTATTAACCCTTTCATCATATATTCCCCCCCTTTTTATAAAATGTGTAGTATGTTAACGTCTAGTGTCATTATATCATTTAACTGCTTTAAAAAAATACCTCCAAAGTTTAGCTAAATATTTACACACTACTGTTTTTTATTCAGTGTAAACTTTAAAGGTATTACAATGTTGAACTTTTTTACTTTCTATTCTTGAATTTTTAGATTAAACTCTTTTGCGAGTAAGTGATAGGCCTTATCACTTGATTGTTTGTCTGGGTAGAATTCCATGATCATGACTTCATCTACCATTGCAGAAGCTGTGATTTCTCTAATCCGCTTTGCTACATTTTCTATACTTCCTATAATGAAACGATCTTTGTTACGTTCTCTTATTGCGATTTCTTGTGAAGAATAGACGTGTTGCGCTGCTTCTTCAGCTGTTGGAAATGGGAGATGGAGATTTCCTGTGTGCATACGGACCCAATTGAGTTCAACAGGTCCTGCTAAGTATGCTGCTTCCTCATCTGTTTCTGCAGTAATAACAATTGTTGAGAAGATGCCTTTTGGTTTATCATTGTACTTTGATGGTTTAAATTCATCATGATATTTACGTAACATTGGTATCGCTAGCTGTGGTGAGATGTGTCCTGCAAAAACAAAGCCAAGTCCTTCTTCAATTGCGAATTGGACACCACCATTGCTTGAGCCTAACATATACATTTCTGGGATTAAGGGTGTATCGTTTTCAAGTGAAATCGGCGTAATCTTA
>JAAZDN010000004.1 GCA_012512805.1 Erysipelothrix sp.
CATTAAAGAGAAGGCGAGAGACAAGCTCGATGACCCTTCAGCAACCTGCTACGGTAAGGTGCTAAAGCTTGATAGATGGGATAAACATTCAACAATGCCCATCTACCGATGGTTTTTTTATGGTTAGAAAAGAGGGGTTATGAACCGTAATAATCATAAGAAGAAAGAATTGAAAGAAAATTGCGATGGTCATACGAATAAGAAGCAAGAAATTTCGTACAGTGATTTTATACTCGGAAAAGAGTTTATGGAAAATGAAGGGCAGTACTATATCGAAGCACAAGAAGATCATCAAGTATTGTATGGACTTGTTCTTAATCGAACTAATTATGGGGCTGAGGTTACAAGTGAAATCCAAAATTTAGGTTGTTTTGATGAGCTAGAAGATGCATGTGAAGTATTCTTGCATATGATGAAAGGTGCGATGATGCATGGTAAATCGAAGGAAATATTATTTAAACGTGATTCATTAAATGAGAATATTTTTCGAAGGGGATATAGTGTCCTTACTCAAAGTGGAATAACAAGAATTGTAATCTTTGAATTGGCGTTTTATTTAAGATAAATAGTTAATGTAAAAGGCACATCAATGGATGTGCCTAAACTATTTCTTTATATTGAATGCTATCATTTTCTGTGATTGTTCGGATTACCTTACATGGATTACCTACTGCTACAACATGGGGTGGAATATCTTTTATAACAACACTACCTGCTCCAATTACGGCTCCTTCAGAAATTGTTACACCAGGTAGGATTGTAACATTAGCTCCAAGCCAAACGTTATCTTCTAGTGTAATGGGTAATGCTTGCTCTAGACCACTGTTTCGTTCATCGATCAAAAATGGATGATTTGCTGTGTACAATCCACAGTTGGGTCCGATAAAACAGTGTTTTCCAATGGTTATGGTTGCTCCATCCATTAAATACACGTTGTGATTGATAAAGGTATGCTCACCAATAAAACAGTTGGTCCCATAGTCTGTATAGAAGGGGCTTAAAATGGTAATGTTTTCTTGTGCGTTTGGTAAGAGTTGTTTTAAAATCTTTGTTTTCATGCCGATATTTGATGGGCGAACGTGATTGTAGTCAAAACATAAATCTTCCGCAAGTAAGCGATCTTTGATTAAGGCAGGATCATAATTGGCATCATACCAGAGTCCGTTTTTCATTTTCTCATGTTCATTCATAAAGTACCTCCATTAAGTCTTATGATAATTGTATACAATCTGAATGTCCAATGCAAAAATATTGATAAAGACCATCTGAATGTGTATCATTTTAGAATGTGATAAAAGTAACTTTACAATACATATAAATGTGCTAAAATATAGTGGTTACTCAAGGCTAACTGTGGTCTTGTGGCAAGGGGAAATTTAGAGTGAGGGTGGATTATGCACGAAAATATAGGAGTTGCGATACTTTTAACGACGATTGCGGGTTTATCAACAGCAGTTGGTGGGTTAATTGTATTTTTTGTGAAGGAAACGAATCGAAAGTTTCTATCATTAAGTTTAGGATTTTCAGCAGGAGTTATGATTTATGTATCATTTATTGATATATTGACGGAGGCCCAACATATTTTACAAACAGATATGGGAGATAAGGTGGGAGCACTCGCAATGGCGATTGCCTTCTTTTTTGGAATATTGATTATTTATTGTATAGATCTATACATTCCTGAATCACATCCAACAAATAATATCGATATAGAAGATAAAACGTTTGAACAAAAACGATTAATGCGTACCGGTATCTTTATGGCGGTGGCACTTGCGATTCATAATTTACCAGAAGGGATCATTACCTTTGTATCTGCACTTTATGATCCTAAGGTTGCGATCCCAATTGCGGTGGCGATTGCGATACATAATATTCCTGAAGGAATCACTGTATCTGTTCCTATTTACTATGCAACCGGGAATCGATTTAAAGCCTTAGTGTATTCATTTTTATCAGGACTTACAGAGCCCTTAGGAGCCATTGTAGGCTACTTACTGCTCTTACCACTCCTTAGTGACTTCGTCTATGGTATCGTCTTTGCAGCAGTTGCGGGAATTATGATCTATATTTCATTTAATACACTCTTACCTGTTTCTCGTGAATATGGTGGTCATAAGTTATCGATGCTTGGTATGTTTAGTGGTATGGCTTTTATGTCTTTCAGTTTAATATTATTCATGTAAGCAAGTTATCGTTATTGCTTATATTATAGAAGACGTTATAATGGTAGTGAAAGAGGTGGCTTATGGAACAAACACTCGTAATGATTAAACCAGATGGCGTAAAGCGTCATTTAATTGGAACAATTATGCAACGCTTTGAACAAAAGGGATTAACGCTTGTAGGAGCTAAACTTGTATTAATGAGTAATGAGAAGGCAATGATTCATTATATTGACCATCGAGAAAAACCATTTTATCAAGATCTCGTAAGTTTTATAACAAGTGGACCTGTCTTTATGATGGTATGGCAGGGCGAGGATGTTGTGAAAATTGCACGCTTAATGATTGGTGAAGTGGATCCCTTAAGAATGATTCCTGGAACAATTCGTGGTGATTTCACAAGTCATTTATCATTAAATGTAATTCATGGTTCTGATTCATTACATAATGCAGAGCGTGAGATTGCGCTTCACTTTGATGCAAGTGAACTTATCGAATAAAAGCTATAAAAATAGTATAATTTTTAAACAAAATGTCATAAAAGACTTGAAGAACTTTTATTAAGTGCTATAATAACTAAGTCGATAAAAAGACGGAGTCATAAAGTGGTAATCGAGTAAAGACTTTACGGAATTATGCTTGACTTAATACAATCTAGATCATCAATTAATTTGATAAAAAACTTCGAAATTAGTTGACAACATTATTCATAAATGTTATAGTATCTAGGCAGTCAAAAGTATATGGGCCTATAGCTCAGTTGGTTAGAGCGCACCCCTGATAAGGGTGAGGTCGGTAGTTCGAGTCTACTTAGGCCCACCATTAACTTTGACTAAAAATTTATATATTACTGGGGGCTTAGCTCAGCTGGGAGAGCGCCTGCCTTGCACGCAGGAGGTCAGCGGTTCGATCCCGCTAGCCTCCACCAATAAATATAAAATTAGTGAACCCTTATTCGTAAGGGTTTTTTAATATTCCAATGTCTTGAAATATCATAGTTTTAAATATAGAATTTAGGTATAATAAATAAGAGGTGGATTATGAACAATATAGTACTCAGTGATTTGGATGAAACACTACTCTATGATCACAATACATTAACAAAACATACGATTGATACGATCAATCAATTTATTGAAGAAGGCGGTATTTTTATACCGTGTACCGCAAGAACATATACAGCACTACCGACCCAACTTAGAGACTTAAACATTCGTTATGTTGTCTGTGCAAACGGTGCAATTATTTATGATATTATTGAACAAAAAGTTGTGAAATCCTATCCCTTAGCAATTGACGTTGTTCAAGGTATTTTAAAGGATTTAGATACAGATCGTTTTTATACAACCTTTGTTTCAAATGGCGAGCTTATATCAGAAAAAGGCTTACTTAAGATTATGCAAAATCTTTGGGGCTTAAGTAAAGAACAAATTGATGAGATTCAAACAAAACGCTTATTCTTAGATGATGTCTTTTCTAAACTGAATACAAATGATACTGTTGATAAGCTGTTATTTAGCTTTGAGACGATTGAAGATCGTGAATATGTTGAACAAACAATTAAGATGACGGGTGAATTTCAAGCACTATCAAGTTCAGAGTACAATCTTGAATTTACAAATATTAAAAGTGATAAGGGCTTAGCAGGTAAAGAAGTAGCTCAACTTTTAGGAAGTGATGATTATACGTTATATGCCTTTGGTGATAATTATAATGATGTACCAATGTTTAAGGTTGCGGATGTTGGAGTGGCGATGCTTAATGCACATCCTATTGTTCAAAAGCTTGCGCATACAGTATCAGATCATACAAATAAGGAAGATGGCGTTGCGAATTATATATTGAAGTATATTATGGTTTAGCAATATACTTGAAATAATCAAACATTAATGGGAAGATAAAAGTATATAGGAAAGGGTGGTTTATATGAGTTGTGAACATTGTAAAGGTGATTTATGTGTTAGTCGTGTCCCAATTTTTAATCATCTTGATTTAGAACAACAGATGCAAATAATGCAGCTATCAATTACAAAGCATTACAAACGTAATGAAGTCGTTTTTAATGCGGATGATGTATCAGACAGTTTGTTTATTGTAAATAAAGGACGCGTTAAGGTGTTCTCACTTGATGAGAATGGTAAGGAACATTTAATCAATGTTTTAAATGCTGGGGACTACATCGGAGAAAATTCTCTCTTTATGAATGAGGTTCAACAAAACTATGCAACAACAACTGAAGAAACTTCAATCTGTTTAATACGTAAACAAGATGTAATGGGCTTATTAAGCGAGTATCCAACGATTGCGATTAAAATCCTTGAGGAGTTTGCCCGTCGCTTAGATAGCTCACAAACTCAGGCTAAGTGGCTTGGAACTACGAATGCCAAAGAGCGTTTGAATAAGTATTTAGTTGGAAGTGCTGTACAAGGAAACAAGCGCTTAATGACAACCTTATCAATGCCAAGAAAAGATCTTGCGAACTATTTAGGAATGTCTGCAGAGACACTCAGTCGTGGATTTTCTGCACTTGAAGATGAAGGGATTATTCGACAATTAAACAATCGTGAGATTGAAATTTTAGAAGTACAATAGTAATTAAGAAAATGGTAATTTTTAAAAGAAAAACGCTTAAATGACTTGCCTTAGAAGGATGACCTATGCTATACTACTTAAGCAGTGATGAGGAGGGCCTAGCAGTTCAAAAAGGTTTCCAAATTATGCAAATATCCTTGACTCAAACAAGTCATTATGGTATTATAAATGAGCGCTTGCCTGAATAGCTCAGCTGGTAGAGCAATCGGCTGTTAACCGATCGGTCACAGGTTCGAATCCTGTTTCAGGCGCCATTTTCAAAAATTTAATTTCGTTTACACATAAACGGCGCGTTGGAGAAACGGTTAACTCATCAGCCTTTCACGCTGACATTCACGGGTTCGAACCCCGTACGCGTCACCAACTTTATACTAGAATCTAATGTTATCATTAGAAATAATAACGAAAATAAAAGACTCTTTAATCAATAGGTTAGAGAGTTTTTTATTTGGGTAGTATTTCATTTAGATTTTAATCAATATAATAATTATATTGATTAAAATTGAAATGTAAATTAACTAATATGTCAGTATTGAACATTAATAAATGTGGTCATATAAATTGGATAGCACTGTAATAATTGATGTATTTAACTTTTGTGCTTTCATTTTTGAAATATATTGATATATTGTAATGGGTGATGGTATGATGAAAAATACTTTGGGAAGAGATACACTAGTTTATAAAAAAATTAGGATAATTGATGAGCAAGTTGAAATTTTAGTTAATAACAAGAATTTTATTAAAGATTCTATAGATGATAACGCAAAAGATTTTTTGCTGAGATATAACTATATAAATGTAATTACTCCGTTTAAGTATAAATATGCAGAACTCAAGATTATTAATGATAGACCTCATTACATTAAAATAAAAATAGATAATGTAATGAGGCATGCATATAACAAAGAAGTTGATTTTAAGGAAATTGAAAATCATTTTATGATGGAACGAGCATCTTATCAATTCATAGCTTCTGGACTTATTACATTTGAAACAACTTTTAAATCTTTAGTTAATTATTATTTATTCACCGAATATAAGTGTGATAATGACTTGGAATTAATTTGTACTGTTAGACACTTCATACAATCTGTAAAATTTTTGAATTTGGGATATGAGTTTAATGATAAAAAAACTGAAGCTAATAAAAGAAGGAAGTCTCATATACGAAGAAGTTTTGATAAGATTATTGCTGAACTTGAAGGAACATCTGATGAATTTCCATTTTGTGGTGGTAATAAAGTATCTAATATTTTTGTGTACTTTGATAAAATGACTTTAAAAAATATTATTAATATTTTTTATTGCTTTGATAAAGAAATACAACTTATTATTTTTGAACATATGAAAAGATATAAACTTAATTTAAATAGTTTGGAAATCTCGGTTTTAAAGATAGATTATTTAACATTGTAACAATAAGGGATTGTGTGATGCATAGTAACAGTTTAGAAATTGTGTTTTTATTTTCGGATGTCAATAAAAATGTATTTAGGACTCAAAAAAGTAGGAGTGAATACGAACGGATTACAAATGCGCAAAAAGAAATAGGTCATAGAGTTGAGTGAAATCAAATTGAAGTATAAACTATATACAAAACCGGTCCTTTGGGATCTAGGCGCCACTGGGTGCCTTTTTTTATTTTTATGTATTATAAAAATAGGAGCATATTAAATGAATGAACGTGAATTGTAAGCACTTTAGGTAAAATGTCACGATATTGACTAAAAATTAACTAAAAAGATGGTTTTTGTGCAATGTTAATTGCAATCAAGGGAATATTAGTCCATAATAGAATTATATTTGAAGGCAGGTGACTTTATGTTAAATGTAATTTTAGAGTTTTTGACAAAGAATGATATACTGTCTAAATCTATTGTTTTAATCATAAAACTTGCTATTGTAATGTTCATTGGTTTTATTTTGACACTAATTGTTAATAAAGTTCTATTTCGTCACGTAATTGACGGTAAACGTAAACAACAATCAAAGACCATTAAAGCCTTTCTAAATAGTGTGATTAAATTTGGTTTAATGTTCTTTATGACCTCAATTTTATTACAGGCTGTAGGTGTTGATGTGTATTCATTAGCTGCTGTAGCAGGGATAGGATCTGTTGCCATTGGATTTGGAGCACAGACGCTCGTTAAAGACGTCATAAATGGTGCGTTCATTTTAATTGAAGAACAATTTCAAGTCGATGACATGGTGTCAATACAAGGAAAAACGGGTGTTGTTGAAGTGATAGGACTTCGTACAACAACCTTACGTAATATTGTGAACAATGAAGTGTATATTATTCCAAACAGTCAAATATCAATAGTAACAAATATGACAAAAGATGTTCAAAAAGTCAGTTTTATTATTCAAGTTGAATATGTTGAAAATTTAAAAGAATTAAACGAAAGAGTCCAAACAGCTGTTTTAAATTTTGCGGATGATAAGCGGATCTTATCAAGAATTACAAGTTCTGCATATTATGATTCAAAGCATCCATTTGTAAATATTTTTGTTAGTTGTTCAGTGGTACTTAATGCATCGATAGGTGTAAAAAATACTTTAAATGATGCAGTAGTAGAGATGATTCATCAATATGATTATAAACAAGCAGTAAAACCAATTATTGTAGAAAATAAGTAAGAGTGAGGAGGGTTAGCTATGGCCACAATGCAACAAGTAGCAAAAAAAGCAAAAGTATCCATTGCAACCGTATCTCGGATACTAAATAATGATCGGACATTAAACGTTCGTGAGGAAACACGTGCACTTGTATTTCAGGTTGCGAAAGAAATAGGCTACGAACTAAAACCTAAAAAAAGTATAAATAACTTTAGGATTGGTATCGTCCAATGGATTCCTAGCTATGAAGAAATTCATGATATATACTATCAAGCCATTCGGATGAGCATTGATACATACTGTATCGTAAATGACATTAGAGTAAAAAAATACTTCAAAGAGAATCTTGAGGATATTTTTCTGGATACAACTTTAAACGGTGTCATATGTATTGGGAAATTTTCAACCTCTCTAGCTGAGAAAATACACTTACACCATAAAAACGTTATTTTTGTGGACTCGAATCCCGACAGTAGTAAGTATGATGCTGTTGTCAGTGATTTAAAAGATGGTACACGCCAAGCAATGGATTATTTTGTCAGTAAAAATCATAAGCATATTGGATATATTGGTGGTCGTGAAGTATTAGAGACGAAAAGTGGTAAACAGTTTATTGACCCACGTGAAAAAGAATATTTAAACTATATGATTGAACATCATTTAGAAAATGATCAAGCCTTCTATCTAGGCGAATTTACTGCGGAGTTTGGATACAGTGCAATGCTAGAATTACTTAAGCTTAATGTTATTCCTACGGCAGTATTATGTGGGAATGACTCCATTGCAGTTGGAGCACTACGTGCACTCAATGAAACAAACAATGCTGGGCTTATTTCAATCATTGGCTTTAATGATGTTCCAGATGCAAAGTTCTATTCTCCGCCCTTAACAACAGTTAATATTGACACACGTTCTATGGGAGAAATTGCGTGCGCAATGTTACTCTCAAAATTTTCCTTAAAGAATGGAACGAATGTGCGCGTAATGTGTAGCGTAAATTTAGTAATTAGAGATTCTGTATATCAAATATAAAAAGGAGATCAAGATATGAATCTAAAACAAGTGTTTAATGAAGTATTTAATAGTGAAGTCTCAAATGAGTATTTTTCACCAGGACGCATTAATCTAATTGGTGAGCATATTGATTATAGTGGTGGAGTTGTCTTACCCTGTGCAATTAGTATTGGTACTACGGTCTTAACAAGTGTACGACCTGATTTGAAACTTAAGTTTTATTCGCATAATATGCCAGATATCGGAATTATTGAAATTGACTTGAATGATTTAGAATTTAAAGAAGTGGATAATTGGACAAATTATCCAAAAGGGATTTTTAAATTACTAAAGGATCAAGGATATAATTTTGATCATGGTTTGAATATTTTATTTTCGGGCAATATTCCATATGGATCAGGTTTATCGAGCTCTGCATCAATATTAATGGCAACAGCATTTCTAGTGAATGATATTTATAATTTAAACATTGAACTCATTGATTTGGTTAAACTTACACGTAAAGTTGAAAACGAATATATTGGAGTAAGTACTGGGATTATGGATCAGTTTGCGATTGGCTTTGGTAAATATGCGCATGCAATTTTATTAAATACGAATAGTTTGGACTATACATATCTTCCACTTGATTTAAAAGATAATGACATTGTTATTATGAATACTAATAAAAAACGAGGACTTGCTGATTCAGCATACAATGAACGTAAGGCATCGTGTGATCGTGCCCTTGAAATTTTACAAGAAGTATATCCAGTAGAATATTTATGTGATCTATCTCTCGATCAATTAATGGATCAAAAAGATCGCTTACAAGAGGGAGATCTTTATGATCGGGCCTATCATGCTATTGATGAAAACGAACGAACAAAAAAAGCGGCATCAGCACTTCAAAATGGTGATCTTGAATTGTTTGGACACTATCTAAATGCAAGTCATGATTCACTACGTGATAAGTATGAAGTAACGGGATTTGAACTTGACACCTTACAAGATCGAGCGATAAGTATTGATGGATGTCTAGGTGCTCGTGTAACAGGAGCGGGCTTTGGTGGCTGTGCCATTGCGATTGTTAAGCGTGATCAAGTAGAGCACTTTATTGAAGATGTCTCACAACATTATTTAGAAAAGGTTGGCTATGCAGCGGACTTCTATGTTGCCCAAACTGGAAATGGAACACATCGCGTAAATTAAGATTAAAAAAGAAGAATTGCATGATTGATCATGTGGTTCTTCTTTTTACTATATTAATTTTTTGAAATGCGGAAAATCGTATACGTTGTAAATAACTCATCAGCTGCCTTAAGTGGTGACTTTAGCCAAGGCATGTTGACGCTGTTTGGAGCAAATTGTGTTTCAAAGGCTATTCCTCCATGCTTAGGATAGGAAATACCACCCTTACCTTTTAATGGCTCAGGAAAGTGATTCGCTGTATAAACGTGCATTGAGTTTTGATCAGAAAGTATTTCAAGCGTAATATTTGTTTGATCACTATGTAAGCTCGCAAGTAAATGATTATCCTGATAATTAATAAGATAGTTATTATCAATACCCTGCGTTCTGATGATTTCAGCATAGTTTTGTTTAAGTTGTGTACCAAGATCGATAACTCTTGTGAAATCATAGGGAGTATCTTTTACGTTTAAGATTTCCTTAGTAGGATAGTTATCCTTATTATTTGGCATATAATGATCTGCGTGAATAAAGAGTGTGTGATCATAAATTGTGGAATAATCGTGTCCATTTAAATTAAAATAACTATGGTTACATAAATTTATAATCGTATCCTGATCACTTACAGCTTCATAAGATACTTTTAAATCATAGCCATTGAGTTCATAAATGACTTTTACAGATAAGTTTCCAGGAAATCCATCAGATAGACTTAAGATCCGTGTTGTTAAGATGACTTTATTGTCTTCTTTATATCCATCAAAGAGTCGTTTTGCTAATCCGTTACTTCCAGAATGAAGGTTATTATTCCCATCATTTTTTTCTAATTGATATGTTTTATTTGCAATCGTAATTTCAGCATTTTCAATACGGTTCGCATTACGTCCAATGACAACACCATGGTTGCCTGGATTTGTAAAATAGTCCTTTAGATTGTCGTATCCCAAAACAATATCCAAAGGGTTCATCTCGTCTTTTACAATTAATTTAAAGATGGCAGCTCCTATGCTACCAATTTCTACGTGTAAAAATTCATTTTCTAGCGTAAATATTTGAATATCTGATATTTTTTTCATCGGTTACACCTCACTACTATTATACGCTATTTTAGCCAATTAGCGCTACCTAATAAGCGTTTACAACAGTGAGTTAGCAAAGACTAACTCATAAGTCAATCAATAATGCAAATAAAATGCTCAATATTTCACAATTTTTCTTTTATTAATGCATTTAATACAGTATAATGGACTATATATACTTAGGAGGTTTATAATGACAAGAAAATTTATGTCTATGGATGGAAATACAGCCGCAGCACATGTTGCATATATGTTTACTGACGTTGCTGGAATTTATCCAATTACGCCATCATCAACGATGGCAGAACTTGTTGATGAGTGGGCATCACAAGGTCGCAGAAATATCTTTGAATCTGTTGTTAATGTTGTTCAATTACAATCTGAAGCAGGAGCAGCAGGAACAGTTCATGGTGCTTTACAAGCTGGAACCTTAGCGACTACTTTTACGGCATCTCAAGGATTACTCTTGATGATTCCAAATATCTACAAATGGGTTGGTGAAATGTTACCAGCTGTACTTCACG
Organism: Erysipelothrix sp.; assembly: GCA_012512805.1. Lineage (GTDB taxonomy): Bacteria > Bacillota_I > Bacilli_A > Erysipelotrichales > Erysipelotrichaceae > JAAZDN01. The sequence goes on from JAAZDN010000004.1 coordinate 11,167, forward strand.
TTTCTGCACGTTCTATCGCAACACGCGCGCTTTCTATCTTTGGTGATCACCAAGATATTTATGCAGTACGTCAAACGGGAGTTACAATGTTATCTTCTCATTCAGTACAAGAAGCAATGGACTTAGCAGGAATTGCACACTTAACTGCAATTAAAGCATCCGTTCCAGTCTTACATTTCTTTGATGGATTTAGAACATCACATGAAATTCAAAAGATTGAAGTGTTAGAAAAAGAAGATCTTCTACCATTACTTGATCAAGATAAAGTGCGTCATTTCCGTGATCGTGCATTAAATCCACATGGAAATGCAGTCACGCGTGGTGGGGCTGAAAATGATGATATTTACTTCCAAGGACGCGAAGCACAAAATACTCATTATAATCAAGTTGAAGATATCGTTGCGGATTATATGCAAGAAATTTCAAAAATTACAGGACGTAACTATGCACCATTTACGTATTATGGAGCAGAAGATGCAACACGTATTATTGTTGCGATGGGCTCTGTTACAGAAACAATTCATGAAGTTGTCGATGACTTAAACGCTAAGGGTGAAAAAGTTGGGATGATTAAAGTTCATTTATACCGTCCATTCTCAGCGAAGTATCTTAAGGCAGTATTACCTGAAAGTGTAACTCAGGTTGCGGTTTTAGATCGTACAAAAGAACAAGGATCACACGAACCCCTTTATCTTGACGTTGTTGCGGAATTATCTGGATATCAAAATGTTAAGAAAATTGTTGGTGGACGTTATGGTTTATCTTCAAAAGATACACAACCACGTGATATTAAAGCAGTATTTGATCACCTTCTAAAAGAAGATGCACATACTGGATTTACAATTAGTATTGTAGATGATGTCTCTAATTTATCACTACCAAGTGATAAGGAATATGATGTTGCACATAATTATACATCATGCTTATTCTATGGTTTAGGATCTGATGGAACTGTCTCAGCAAATAAAAACTCAATTAAGATCATCGGGGATCATACGGATCTTTATTCACAAGCATACTTTGCATATGATAGTAAAAAAGCGGGTGGGGCAACACGTTCTCACTTACGTTTTGGTGATGATATTATTCGTTCAACATATTATGTTGATCAGGCAGACTTTATTTCTTGCTCACACGATGCCTATCTTCTAAAATATGATATGGTTAAACAATTAAAACCAGGTGGAACCTTCTTATTAAGTACTACTTTTGCACCTGAAGAAATTGAAATGCGTTTACCAAATAAATTTAAGAAACAATTAGCTGATAAAAATGCGAAATTATTCATTATTAATGCAACTGAACTTGCTGAAGGTATTGGCATGGGACGTCGTACAAACACGATTCTACAATCAAGCTTCTTTGCTTTAAATGAAGACATTATGCCATATAAGGATGCTCTAACATATATGAAGGAAGCTGCAACAAAGACCTACAGTTCTAAAGGTCAAGAGATCGTTGATGCGAACCATCGCGCAATTGACTTAGGAAAAGAAGGATTAGTTGAAGTTGAAGTTAAAGCAGAATGGCAAGACCTTGTTGTCGTGAAGCCAAAGGCTACTGGTGATGACTACTTTGATAACTTTGTTACTGAAATCAATAATCTTAATGGTTATGAATTACCAGTTTCAGCGTTTATGAACAATGATGTTCTTGATGGATCACTACGTAATAACGTATCCTTTGATGAACACCGTCAAATTGCGACACAGGTTCCAAAATGGATTCCTGAAAACTGTATTCAATGTGGATTCTGTTCATTCGTATGTCCACATGCTACAATTAGAACCTTCTTATTAACGAAGGAAGAATTGGATAATGCTCCTCAAGAATTTGTAGAAACATTAAAACCAATGGGACCTAACTTAGAAGATCTTTATTACCGAGTTCAAGTATCACCTGATAACTGTGTTGGATGTTCACTCTGTGCAACAGAATGTCCAGGTAAGGGTGGTAAGAAAGCCTTAGTGATGGTTGATGTGAACGAACAAATGCATGAAGCACCACTTGCGAACTACTTATATAAAGAAACTGAATATAAATCTGATAAATTCAGTACAGATACAATTAAAGGAACACAATTCCTTAAACCATACTTTGAAGTCAGTGCAGCATGTGCTGGATGTGGAGAAACACCGTACTATCGTTTAGCGTCACAATTATTCGGTCGTGATATGCTTATTGCGAATGCAACAGGTTGTTCATCTATTTATTGTGGATCAACGCCATCATCAGTCTTTATTAAAGATGAAAATGATGAAGGTATTGCATGGGCAAACTCATTATTTGAAGATAATGCTGAATTTGGATTTGGTATGCAAGTTGCTCAAGAAGTTAAGTCAACACGCATTGTATCAATATTAGAAGATGCAAGAGCAGAAGTAGAACCTGAACTTGCGGACATTATTGACAAGTACTTAGCGGTTAAGGGTGATCGTATTGAAGAACGCTTCTTAGTTAAAGATTTAATTTCATTAACTGAAGCGAGTTCATCTGAAAAAGTGAAAGAAATTCTTGAATTTGAAAATGACCTTATCTCTAAATCAGTATGGATTATTGGTGGAGATGGTTGGTCATATGATATTGGATATGGTGGATTAGACCATGTTCTTGCGAACCGACTTAATGTCAATGTTTTAATTCTTGATACTGAAGTATACTCTAATACGGGTGGTCAATCTTCTAAATCATCTGCAGCAGCATCAATTGCGAAATTTGCGGCAGCTGGTAAGGATGTAGCGAAGAAGGATATTGGACAAATTATGATGACCTATGGTCATGTGTATGTGGCTTCTATTTCAATGGGAGCAAACCGTATGCAAACGATTAAGGCACTTAAAGAAGCAGAAGCTTATGATGGTCCATCATTAATTGTTGCATATTCACCATGTGTTGAACACGGAATCAAAGGTGGACTTGCAAATCATCAACAACGTCAAAAAGATGCAGTATCATCAGGATACTGGACACTTTACCGTTATAATCCTGAATTAGATCAACCATTAACAATTGACTCTAAGGCTCCGGACTTTGATACATACCAAGATTTCTTACTTGAAGAACGTCGCTATTCAGCATTAACAACAGTCAATCCTGATCACGCACAAGACTTATTTGCGAAATCAAGACTGGATGCAGAAGCTCGATACAATCGTTTGAAACATCTTGCAGAATACTAAGCAGAACTACACTAGAAATAGTGTAGTTTTTCTTTTTAAGTTTGTAAAAAAATGGTTTTTTAAATATAATATAAGGTAAGAAATGAAAAGAGGTTGTATATGCGAGTAGGAATATTTACTGAAACATTTACACCGGATATTAACGGTGTTGTAACTTCAGTTGTAGCTTTAAAAAAGGCATTAGAAAATCATGGTCACGAGGTATATATTGTTACCAATCATTCAAATGTAATTAAAACGGTTTATGAAGTTGAGGATCGTATTTTAAGACTACCTGGTGTTAAACTCGGATTTTTATATGGCTACAACGTGAGCAGTCCGATTCAAATTCAAGCAACAAAATTAATTAAAAGTTGGGATTTAGATATTATTCATATTCAGCAAGAATTTGGTATTGGAACATACGGCCGCTATTTAGCATCTCGCTGGGAGATACCACTTTTAAACACGTATCATACAACATATGAAGACTATACTCATTATGTAAATCCATTGGATGTAGAATTTATTAGTAGTTTTTCAAAAAAAGTGATTGAACTGTATAGTAAGTCATTTACAAAACGGAGTAATATTATTATTACGCCAAGTCAAAAGACTAAAGACATGTTAGTTGGATACAAGATTGATAAGGTTATTAATGTCATTCCAACAGGACTAGATCTAGAAAGTTTTTCTCGTCAAAATATGAATCCAGAAATCGTGAATTCAATTAGAGAAAAACATGGAATTAGTAAGGATGACATTTTATTTACATACGTAGGGCGTATTGCCCAAGAGAAGAGTATTGATATGATCATTGATGCTTTTGAACTTTTAAATGAAGAAGATACAAAGGCACGTCTTCTCATCGTTGGTGGCGGTCCTGATTTAGAAATGTTAAGAAAAGATGTAGAAAACCGAAACCTCACACACATTGTTCAATTTGAGGGACAAGTAAGCAGTGATCAAGTAGCGCATTACTATCATACTGCTCAAGCCTTCATTAGTGCCTCAACATCAGAAACGCAAGGATTAACGTATATCGAAGCATTGGCCTCAGGTATTCCAATTTTTGCACGCAAAGATGAGGTCTTAGATCACATCGTACGCGATCGAGAAAATGGCTTCTACTTTGATGATAGTAAGCACCTTGCAGAAGTAATTACACAATATATAAGTCAGCCAGAACGTCATGCAGCGATAGGTGAGAAAGCACTCGAAACAAGTCAAGTGTATAGTTTGGATAACTATTATGACAACATCATAAAGACATATCGTGAAGCCATAGAAATTGAAGAATATGAAAATAGTATCGATTAAAGTTACACATAACTTTGTAGAGATCACACTTGATGATGGTGAAAAATATAAGGTCTCAGAAGACTTTTACTATGATGAAAAAATCAAGGCAAACTTAGAATTGACTCATGAAAAGCTAAGACAAATTATTGAGGCTGCGAATTATCATGCAGCATATTTAAAAATATTGAACAAATTAAAGTATCGGGATTACAGTGAATATGAACTGCGTACGTATTCCAATGATAATTTTAGTTTAACACCAAGTGAATTGGATTCGATCTTTGAGAAGCTGAAACGCTATGACTTTATTAATGATGAGCGTTATGTGAAATATCAAATTGAAAAACTTCAAAGTAAGAGTTATGGATATCATTGGATTCTACAACAATTAAAAAATGTAAGAATTGATACCATACTCATTGAAACGTATTTAGAAAATAATTTTGATGAGGAAGTTGCACGAGCACACGCAATCAGTAAAAAAATAGTAAAGACAATAAAAAATAAAAGTGAACTTGAACTTAAAAACTCACTGAAGTCTAAATTGATGACAAGAGGTTATAGTAGTGCTACAGTACAGGCAGTAGTAAGCGATCTGGATGTTGTCGTTGATGATGATTTAGAACGCCTTAACGCAACGAAGGAAGCGACTAAGGTAATGCGCCGTTTAGGTCGGAAACACCAAGGTAAAGAGTTAAAAATGCGATTGAGACAACACTTGTATGCAAAAGGGTACAAGGATCAAATAATTAGAGACACAATAGAAGAAATGGAGTATGAAAATGAGTAAAGTATATATTAAAGAGTTTAGTGAAGGAATAAGAATTGATGAAACATTATTAGTGACTAACGTTTCACGCGGGCTAACAAATGCTGGAGCAACATATTTAAATGTAGAGTTTCAAGATAAGAGCGGCATAATTGACGCAAAGATTTGGGATGCTAATGAAGAGATCATTGAAATTGTTCAAGTCGGAAATGTTATAAAAGTAATGGGTGATGTTTTACTGTATCGTGGTAATTTACAATTACGTATTAATCGTGTCTATGCTTTAGAGGCAAATGAATATGATATTACGGACTTCTTAAAAGCATCTCCAGTTGATCGTAGTCAGTTAGAAGAAGAAATTATGGGCTACATCGAACAAATTGATAATGAAATCTTACATACACTAACACTTAAAATTGTTCGTGATCATTTAGAAGAATACTTTACGTATCCTGCAGCATCACGCATTCATCATGAATTTGTTGGAGGTTTAGCAACACATGTTTTAGGGATGTTAAAAATTGCGGATACACTCACGCATCTCTACCCCTTTGTAAATAAGAGTTTACTGTATAGTGGAATTATACTTCATGACTTTGGGAAAACAAAAGAATTATCAGGACCAATTTTAACGAAGTATACAACAGAAGGAAAACTATTGGGCCATATTTCACTCATGCAAGCTGACTTATTAGTCTTTGCAAGAGAACTTGGTGTCCAAGATAGTGAAGAAGTCATGCTCTTAAGACATTTAATTCTCTCACATCATGGAGAATATGAATATGGATCACCAGTCTTGCCTCTTGTTGTCGAAGCAGAACTATTAACCTTCATTGATAACTTAGATGCCCGTATTAATATGTTAGATAAGGCGATGGATACAATTGAGGTTGGGGAATTTACAAGCCGTATTTTTTCACTAGAGAATAGAGCGTTCTATAAGCATAATATTTAATAAGAAGGGAAAACTATGCAAAAATTTAAAACGATGTTAGTTGTCACAATCTTTACAATACTCGTTAGTCTGTTTAATATGCAACCAATTGAAGCGATTAATAACTTTAATATTGATAGCTTGGCGGTTGATATTGTTGTAAATGAAGATGGAACGTATGACATAACAGAAAAATTTGTTATGGACTACTTCATACCAGCCTTAGGCTTTTATCGTAATCTTCCATCTGCATATAAAATGGAATTTATTGATAAGGACAAAAATGTACATAATGAAAAATACTACTTTCCAATTACTGATGTAAAACTGGAAGGTGATGTTTACTCCATTGAGAACGAAATTAAGGGTAAAACAATTGTTGTTGGTCCTGAAGAATATCCAAGAATTACCGGATTAAAGGAATATACGATCTCTTACAAGGTGCATACACAAAAGATTGGTCTAGACTTTGCTGAAGAATTGTTCTTTCAAAATCTTGTTAGTGATTGGGAAGCTACAATTAAACAATTTAGTGCAAAGGTTACCTTTGTAAAACCTGTTGACCTATCAAAACTTGAAGTTATTGGAACCATTGATCAAAACGATTTTCCGGTGGACTGCAACATTGAACAGAGTAGTTTCACATGTACTAAAGATGATTCATTTGTTTTAAATGAAGGAAATGGTATTACAGCAAGATTAGAATTACCAAATGATTACTTTAATCGTCCTGAAATTACAAATCCATTCTTTATTCCTTTTGGTATTATTGGAGGAATATTGCTTGTTGTTGCACTCTTGGCAAAATTTACCATCGGCGTACATCAACCTGTAATTGAAAAGGTTATGTTTACAGCACCAGATGGATTTAACAGTCCAATGATTAAACAAGCATACACAAAATTTGTTACTGTTTCGGATATTCATTCTCTACTCTTTGAATGGGCAGCGAGCGGTACAATCATGATTGATGAGCGAGAGGATGATCTTTACTTCACAAAATTGAAAGATTTAGAGTCTCCACGTGCTTCAGAGAACCGATTATTTAAAGCACTTTTTCCAAATTTTGAAGAAACATCGATCAAAAAGTGGCAAAAAGATGAAATGTATGAGACCTTTGTACAATATTCAACGAACATTTCAAAGGATATTTCATCAATTGTGACCTTTAATAAGACAAAAAACTACGTTATTGCATCTCTTTTAGCAGTAATTACAGTAGTAATTATGTTTATTTACAACGCATTAATGATCAATAACTATATGCGAAACTTCTCTAGCGCAGCATTACTGAGTCTTCTATACACACTTGTTCCGTTAATTGCCTTCGTCATCTTATTAATTCTTGCATTAAACGCTAAAAAAGAAAATAAAATTAGTGTTGAAAAAGTGTTGATAGTGTTGAACTTGATAATAATTCCAAGCATTTTACTTGCAATAAATAAACTGAATATTCTAGGAATTAGAGTAAATAACACGGAATACGTTTTTATTTACATGATTTTAACCTTAGTTTTAATGATAGTATACTTTATTCCCCAAAAGACACGTAAGGGTGCAGATATTTATGGAGAAATTATTGGACTAAGAAATTTCATTAAATATGCTAAAGAAGATGAATTAATTGCCATGCAAAATGAACACCCAAACCTCTATTATGACGTGCTCCCATACGCTTTCGCCTTTGGAATCACGACTTTATGGCTCGATCACTTCAAAAATATTAAAATACCGGAATCACCATATTATCGTACATACAACAGTAGCTTTGGAAACTATTATATGTTCAGTCGTCTTGTATCATCAGTAAATGCATCCAGCCAACAACTTATACCTAAGGTGACAACGAAAACTGGTGGTTCGAGCTTTGGTGGAGGAATGGGAGGCTTTTCCGGTGGCGGCGGATTCGGCGGCGGAGGCGGCGGTGGACGTTAGTGTTGACGGAATCCAGATGTAACGTATAGTGTGTAGAAGAGTTGCTCAATAAGTCCTAAACTTTTAAAGGTAGATAACTTACAGAAGTTATAACTTACAACAATGCGACAATATAATGTCAAGAAAGAAGGATTTATATGAAAACAACTAAAATTTTTAGTGCGGTAACACTTGTATTACTATTACTCGTATTAACTACATTTACATACGCATACTGGGCTGGAGACTTAAATGTCAATGCAGCATCAGCAAATGGTCAAACACTTACAATCGGATCAGGAGAAAACGTTAAAACTTTAATTGAAGTTACTGACGTAGCAGACACTACTAAGTTATTAGTACCTGTTGACCGTGTTGTAAACGAAAACCAAGTATCTTCATACACATATGATTACAAAGTTAACTGGTATGATGCTGATGACGCAACTGTTGGATCTCTTGAAAAAACAGACTTAATCGTTACTCCAGTATTAACAATTACTAATTCTGGTTTAACGGCTGAGCAAATTTTAGAAATGTTCACTGTTACAGTAAATGAAGGAAAAGCTATCCCAATTACATTAAGTGGTGATCAAGTCAACGTAAGCGTCGTTCTAACATTTAAAAATGAACCAGCTTCAAAAGCTATTTACGACAAAGTTGTAAATGGTAAATTAAATTTAGCGTTAACATTTGCAGTTAACCCTGAAGCACCTACAGAATAATAGGTAAATTTTATGAAAAGAAGAAGATACTTATATCTTCTTTTTTCGCTAATATTGATAGTCTCTAATTTTGAGAGTTTAGAATCTTATTGGTACGAATTAAGTACTTCATTTTCAACACAAAGTGATGCAAGTATTAATATCGGACAATGGATGTGGAATCAAGGAGGGGCTTCAAGTTATGTTAAAAAAGAAGATCTCTCTACAGTTAATAACGCTCATTGGCTAGCACTTATTAATGGAGAACCTTTGAATAAATTTGATATTGTTGTTATGCAAGGTAGTCTTGGTAATTTCTATAAATACAATGTTCAAGAATTCCCATGGATTTGTAACCCTGAAGGTGCGGATAATATCTGTCGAGATCCAGATACATATGATATGTCAATAAGTGGATATCGACCATTAGATTTTGATTTAAAAAATTTATCTCCATATTATATTGGTGATATTGTAATTGTTGATGGAATTGTATACACTCCAAATTATGAAACGCACGGTCGTGCAGGTAGTCCTAAATATAATTTTGGAGAATATAGTCCATGGAGGACGGTACGTCATCTTGATGAACAAAATGCAATTGCTGGTGAGCTTGTATATACAACAGTTAATAATCAAATTGAAGTTTATCGAGCAGAAAGTAACAATAATGATAGAAGTCCTATAGATTCAAATAACAGAAATTGGACAAGATTGAATATTGACTTTAGAGTTGGTAATACATATAAATATGGAGATGTAACCAAATATAATGGAGACTTTTATATATATATGGGTAATGGTAAAGTTAGAAATTCGTTTGACCCATGTGATTGGCGCTATGGGAATAGTACAAAAAATAAAAAATTAGACGGTTGTTAAAATGAAGAAGCACAAATTAACACTTTATGATTTTGTTGTTTATATTGCTTTATTTCTAGTTATTGCTTATATATATTTTCAATTGATAGCTCCTTCTAACTTTGATGAAATGCGACAAGCACAATATTTTGTCGTAGTTACTGATAGTATGGAGCCGACAATACCTGTTAATTCGCTTATAAGAGTGAATAAGTCAGATCGTGACTTTGAGGTCGACGATATTGTTTCGGTCTTCATTGACGTTAATAATGATGAAGCACGAGAAATCGTAACTCACCGTATTGCGTCTATTCATGAGGAATCAGGAACACTTCGTACCATGTCTGATCACTTTCGTGAAATTGATCGATGGGTTGTTAAAAAAACGGATGTTATTGGTAAGGTAGAATTAATTATTCCACATGTTGGATGGTTAGCGATGTTTCTTCAAAGAAACGTTATTGTCTTCATTATCTTAGCGATCATTAGTGTAATGATATACTTATACATTTTAATTAATAATTGGCATAAACAATAAATGAAGTAACAGTTAGAAGCAATTCAACTGTTACTTTTTAAACAACTTATTGACTGAATGTTTAATTGTCGTTATAATGAAGGCAGATAGGATGATACTATGAATACATACAAAACAATAACAAGCTTGAAAAATAGCGATGAAAGATATAATTTTGTTGATGAGAATATTGTAATGGATAATATACAAAAACTCTTTCCAACTCAGGAAGCAGTAAAATTTCAAGTAATAGAAGATGGATATACAAATTTAGTTTTTAATTTTACAGTTGAAGGACTACGCTATGTGTATCGTTATCCTGGTGTGGATACTGAATATATTAATCGTGAAACAGAATATAATGCAAATAAAATTGCAAGTGAATTGGGTTTAGATGCGACACTATTATGGAGCGATAAATCAGGTCATAAGATTATGAAATATATCGTAAACTTTAGATACCTTGAATACAGCATAAAAACTGATGTTGAATTGATTATTGAAACATTTTTAAAACTACATAATTCTGAACAGTTATCAGGGCAGGTGTATGATATTATTGGTGACATCAATACGTTCTATGTTGATAATTTTGAATACAATGCATCTATTTTCCCTAATATGAGTAAACTCTTTGAACGGGTAAAAACAATATATAAAGAATTTAATTATGAAGATCGTAAACATGTATTATGTCATAATGATATTTATCGTACAAACGTACTCATTACCCTTGATCGTTACTATATTATTGATTGGGAATATGCTAAAGATGGTGATCCTTCCTTCGATCTAGCGACATTTATTATTTGTTCGGACTACTCTGATTATGAGGTAAGTCGACTACTTAAAATGTATCTTAAGGATGATTATACACAGGAGTTGGCATATGCGTATTACCAAGGGTTCGCAATTGCGAGTTTCTACTGGCTTTTATGGGCACTACATGTTGAGAAAAATGGTGGAGACACTGAAGGTTTCGTCGACAAGTATTATGGTTATTTATTACGTTTTTTAAAAATCATTACGAAACAAGCAAAAGCCTTAAACAATCCACAAAAATAAAATTTTATGAAAAACGCATATTGTCACTAATGATGGTGTAGGAGGCAATATGCGTTATATACTTTTAATCATTATTCTCATAATGATTTTTTTATTTCGACCCTTAAATTTTAATGATTTACAAAAAATTAAAGATCGTAGCATTAGTATTGAAGTAAAGGGAGAACTTGACAATCCGGGTATTTTTCAAATAAAACCACAATCGACACTTGATGAATTAATGAAGGAATTACAGTTAAAAGAAGACAGTGACATTTCACACCTTAATTTAAATCAAATCTTATTAAATAAGGATGTCGTAATTATTCGAAAAGTGAGTCCTCAAGCACTCGTTTCTATTAATAGTGCAAGCGTCAATGAATTAAGCAGTTTACCTGGAATCGGACTTAAGATTGCCCAGAGAATCATTGACTATCGTGAAACTCATGGATTTTTTCAAGCACTTGAAGACTTGAAAAATGTTAAAGGTATTGGTGATAAAGTATACGAAAAATTAAGTGCTTTTATAACACTATAAGAAACCGATGTTTGATGGTCCTTGTTGGCATACTCATGAGTAATTATCTCTTGTTTGAACATGTGATACTCATGTGGATTTTTGTAATTATTTTTTCAATATTTCTACTTTTAAGATATCGAAGTGTTGGAATATTATTTTGTATTATTTTGCTATGTTTTAATGTTCTAAATAGTCATAGAAATAAAGTGCTCGATCCGCTTGCTAAGGAAGGATTAATCATAAAAACAGCATCAAGCTTTTATATTGTGAGAACCCTTAATCAAGACGTGCTTGTTTATAGTGATGAACAATTTTTATTGCATGATCATGTCCTCTTCAAAGGTCAGTATCAACCCATTGAATCCGTCAACAACACATACGGCTTAAACTTTAAAAAAATGATGATGCGCCAGCACATACACTTTCAAATTAAGCCAACAGACATTGAACGAGTTGAGTCAAAACCAACAATATTAAATCGTGTGCATCAATCAATAAGTCAAATGCCACATCGTAGTTATTATGAGCATGTGTATTTGAATATTCAAAGTGAACATGAAGAGCTTAAAGGCGAAATATTATCAAGTCAGATCATTATTGTACTTTTTATAAGGTTTCTTAGAAGTCTTTTTAATAAGAGGTTTGATGATACATACTTTGATTTTTATGAAGTACTACTCTACATGGTTATGATGCTTATATTTAATGATCCAGCATTTTATTTTATGCTTGGCTGTCGTCGTCTGATTCAAAAAATACCTCTAGAAAGTTTTGATAAGTTGGCACTATCACCATGCGTAACACTCTTTCTATTTCCTAGTTTTCAATTTTCACTTCGCTTTATTATTGTCATGATGTTCCAACTGCTTGGCATGATTCAAATGCATCAGAAGCGATTTTGGCATGGATTTATCGTTATTGTTCCGATCCTTTTAAATTCATTTTATAAGGTTGATCTTTTTGAGCTTATTCTTTTTCCAATCCATCGCATTTTAAATCTAATTTATTTTATCATTGGTTTAATCGATATTGTATTCAAAACCAGTTTAAGTTTTAATGGTTTTCAATTAATGAATTTTAATATTTTAGCATTTAATATAACGGGCAAGTTTCCATTATGGATTTTATTTTTATGGATTATTGTAAGTTTGGCGTATTTACGAAATGGAAAATTTCGATATATTTTAATGCTCTTTTGTTTACTCATCATGAATCAAAATCAGTTGTATTTTAATCCACGTTTTATTTATGAACAGCTGTATGTTGGCCAAGGTGATAGCAGCCTTTTAATCTATCCACATCAAACAAAGGTAATGATGGTAGATACAGGATCTAGTTATAGTTATAAACGCGTAGAAAGTGCATTAAACTACTATGGGATAAATACAATTAAACATCTTATGATTAGTCATGATGATGAAGATCATAGCGGTAATCTTAAACAACTTGAACAAGATTTCAAAATAGAACATATTATGACGACTGCAGATGATTTCCAGTTTTATGATTTGAATATACACTTATATCAATATGATGAAGAGGGAAATGATGGCAGTCTCATTGCTTATTTCACAATTAATGAGTACACATATTTACTTCTAGGTGATGTTTCGAGTCGCATTGAACATGAATTTTTAAATGAGCACTCAGACATACAATTTGATATTGTTAAGATTGCTCATCATGGAAGTAAAACGAGTACCTCATCTCAACTCTTATCACATCCATCCATAAAGTTATTAATAAATAGTAGTGGTTTAAATAATCGATACCAACATCCTGCTCGAGAAGTTGTACAAAGAATTATGAAACATGATCTTCCTTTTTTAGATACACAGGACTATGGGAATATTAAAATTATCTCACTTTATAATCTGACTTATATATCTTTAAAGCCTTAATTTTGATATACTTATTAAAGGTGATACTATGAATTACGCATTGTTTGCTGAGAGTGAATATTTAATCAAAAAAACCTTAAATAAGCTTTTATTGAAACTGAATGAACACTATGAAAGTGAGTTTATTGAATATGATGGATCAACAAAAGACTTTAGTCTAGATGAACTTTTACTTGATTTAAATACTTTTTCACTGTTTAATGAACATCGGATTATACTTTTGAAAAATCCACTGTTTTTAAGTGCAAAGGGAAGTTTAAGTGATAGTGAAACATCATTATTCGGAAACTATCTTTTAAAGCCATCAGAAAGTGCAACTTTAATCATTGTTGTTGATCAATTTAAGGTTGATCGTCGTAAGAAGATTTCAAAATTAGTCATGAAACAATGTGAAGTTTCAGACTTAGAAACGTTAGACCAGCGTGACATGGAACATATTATTGAACGTGATTTAAAAGAACATCACTTTAGTATGGATCACTTAGCAAAAAATGAATTGTTTAAAAGAATGCTGGGATCATTTGAAAATTGGGAATCGGAACTTGAAAAAATAATACTATACAATAAAGAACATTTAAGCTATGATGATATCAATGTATTAATTTCAAGTAATGAATCCGATAATATCTTTGATTTAACGAATGCGGTTTTAGCCCGTAATTTAGTCGATAGTTTCAACGTATACAATCAACTAGAAATAAAGGCAAAGGAGCCGATTGCGCTAACGATGTTATTGGCCAGTCAATTTAGACTTGTTTATCAAGTGTCAACCTTATTGAAACAGCGCATGGATAATAAAAGTATTGCTAGTGAATTGAAGGTACATCCGTACCGTGTTCAAATTGCATCTGGACTTGCTCGAAAGTATGATAGTTTTATGATATTATCAATCTTAAATAAACTAGCGAATTTAGAACAAAATATAAAAAATTCAACGATTATTCCTGAAATTGGATTTGAACTCTTTCTTGTGGAGGTATGTCAAGCATGAAATCATTAAAAGAAATATATAAAATTGGACCAGGTCCAAGCAGTAGCCACACCTTAGCGGTACAAAGAGCATGTCTTTTGTATAAAGAACACCATGCTGACTTAAAAAGAGTGGAGGTTGAACTGTTTGACTCTCTAGCATTTACAGCAGAAGGTCATCATACCTTTGAAATTATACGATCAAGTTTTAAAGATATTGAAGTAAGTATATCTAAAACCTTAGACAAGTGGCGTCATCCCTATGCGACAGCATTCGACATTAATGGTTATGATGAACATAATGAACACTTATCACTATGGGAAGTGGCATCAATTGGTGGTGGTAGTATTCGTATTATTGATCATGATTTTGGCTTTGAAGATGAAATCTATCCTCATCAACATTTTGATGAAGTAAAGGCCTTTGTAACTGAGCACAATATGAATCTCTTTGAATATGTCCTACATTTTGAGCCGAATATTGTCGAATATATGGAACAGATTGTGAATCAAATGTTAACGACGGTTAAGACAGGACTTTCTGCTTCAGGACTTTTACCGGGTCGTTTAAAAGTACCACGCGTATCCAATGATTTATTAATGCGTGCCAACAATACAAGTGATAAACCACAACGTGATCGCTTGAATCTTATGGCTTACGCCTATGCCGCTAGTGAAGAAAATGCCAGTGGTGGAATATGTGTTACAGCTCCAACCTTAGGAGCATCTGGATCCATTGCGGGATTAGTATATCATTACTATCATAACCTCAACTTTTCTAAGGCTAAGATTATTGAGGGCCTATGTGTTGGGGGTATCTTTGCAAATGTCATTAAGACCAATGCAACCTTAGCAGGATCTGAAGGCGGATGCCAAGCTGAAATTGGAAGTGCATGTGCTATGGCGAGTGCAATGATCACACATTTAAATGGTGCCAATCTAAAGAGTATTGAATATGCTGCTGAAATAGGGATTGAACATCACTTAGGTTTAACCTGTGATCCGATTGGTGGCTATGTCATTATTCCGTGTATTGAACGCAATGCAGTTGCGCTACTTCGTAGCTTTGATGCTGCCTTGCTTGCTGAACAAATGTCAGAAATTAGAACGAATAAAATTACCTTTGATAGTGTTGTACGAACAATGAACTATACGGGAAAAATGATTATTAAAGAACTTCGCGAAACCTCACTTGGTGGATTGGCGACTGAAGTTGTCTTTGATAGTGAAGACTAAGAATACCCATGGGTGTTCTTTTTATTATTCACACTATGAATTACTTTTTGTCACCAATTTAACAAATAAACATTTAAAAAATTGACTACCGGTCAAAAAACATGCTACAATGTTTTAAGGTGAGGAAAAATAATGAGTGAACACAATGAAATCCAAAAGAAAAATGACATTATCAATGCCGCGTCAATATTGTTTTTAAAACAAGGTTATGAGAAGACCTCAGTCGCATCCATTGCGAAAGGTGCAAATGTTGCGAAAGGTTTAGTCTATTACTACTTTGAATCAAAGGATGAAATACTTGAAGATGTCATTGTATCTGAAAGTAAAAATAACATCTTAACGCTTCGAAGTACAATCTTAGAAAACAAAGAGAATTATCTCGATAACTTGATCTTATTAATGGAGGCTTACTATGCGATTCATCCATTAAGTCATAAAACAACCTTTGAACTAACGCCTGATAATCAATCGTATATTGAGGCATTTCATGCTTATTATCTTAAGCAAGTCGATGATATACTCGATGTTATCATTACGGAGGCACAACGCGATGGCGCACTTCAATTAAAATATCCAAGTCATATGATAATTATGACCTTAGAAGGACTTTTTAAACTGATGCGTATACGTGATGTATCACATGATGTAATGCTTACTGTTTTCGAACAATCACTGAATTTAATTCCAAACAGCTTACTTCATCGGAAGTAGTCGACATTAATATAGAAGGAGGAGATAACTTGCAAGCTAAATTAAAAAAAATTATTGCACTTGAAAGTGAACTGGATACAAAGATTTCTGCATATGGCCAAAGTCATGATGAAATTATGAGTAATTATCGTCAAAAGGCAAATGCTGAAATTGTAGAAATGTATAAAACACTAGATGCAGAACACAGTCAGGCTTTAAGTGAAATTGAAGCCGCAATTAACGTTCATTCGGATACGTTATACGCAGAAAAAGCTGAGCATGCAAAGCATCTTGAAGCATTATATACAAAGAAATTTGAAAGTGCTAAAACAGAAATGATTGAGGAGATGATGAAACATGGCAATCGTTAAAATGAGTGAATTTAAACTGCTTGTGCGCAATGAGGCAGTGGATTCATTACTTAAATCATTACACAGTTATAAAGATATTGTATTTTCAGAAATAAAAGGTGAGTTTAATGGTTTTGAAGCATATCCAAAAGATTATGACTTTGATTTAAACCGTCAACATCAAGAACAAATACAAGCCATCTTAAAGAAGGCAAGTACTATTAAAAAAACAAGTAAGGACTCAAAAGATTCAATTATCGATAAGTTAGCCTTACAACATATGGATTATGCAAACCTAGAAAAACTCATGGATACAACAGATTTAAATACTTTATTAAGTAAATATTCCAAACATTATGATCAGCGTGAAATTTATATTTATGATTTTAAACTTGAGACACCAAATTATACCGAAATGAGTAATGATGAACTCACTGAAGTTCGTGATAATAAGGCGGTTATTGGACGTTTAGAAGCACAAAAAGTACAGGGATTTGTTGCGGAACTAAAACGTCAGGTTAAAGTCTTTTATATGACATCAAAAGTTGATAATGATTATTACTTTGTGATAAAGGCACCCCAAGAACTACAAGAAGTAGTTGGAATTATTTGTGAGCGATATGACTTTGAAATTCGTTCAAGTACATCGCTAAAAATTACAGATGAAGTTCAGAAAATGCAAGATGCAATCGCAACACTTATTAATAATTGTTTACATTATGAATCGAACATTAATGACATCGGTAATGATCAAGACTTATTCAAAGCACACTTTGAAGGCTTACGAAATGAAGCCTTACGTGAAGAAAGTAAATTACACTTTCTACAATCAAATTATGTGACACTCATTCATGGATGGGTCACAACCAACGATGTAGAAAAAGTATTGAACGTCTTAAATGAGGAACTTGATGGAGTCTTAGATGTAGAGTTTAATGATGCACCGTTACATTCCACTGATGTTCCAATTAAATTAAAAAACAATAAGTTTGTGACTGCGTTTGAATCAATCACAAATATGTATTCACAGCCACGTTATGATGAACCAGATCCAACGCCAATACTCTCATTTTTCTATGCAATGTTCTTTGGAATGATGTTAGGGGACATTGGATATGGACTGATTATGGCATTGATTACCTTTGTAGCCCTTAAGTTTATTAACTTAAAACCGGGAACAAAGGGAATGTTAAGTTTACTGTTTTACGTAAGTTTTCCAACGATGTTCTGGGGCTTTATTTACGGATCCTTCTTTGGAGATATGATTCCTATGACGCCAATTATTGATATAAACAGTAACTATACATTTGTACTTGTTATGGCTATTGGCTTTGGTTTGATACATATTTTCTCAGGACTTGCAATGAAGGCATACATTTATATTCGTGACTACAAGATTCGTTATGTTTTATATGATGTGATCTTCTGGTACATGACGCTCATCGGTCTTGTTGTTTTAGTAACGCAAATGTTCACACCAATCTTTGCAGCATACAATCAAATTGCATTATATGTCATGATTATTGGTATGGTAGGTATTGTCTTAACAAATGGTCGTGAAGCCAAAACGATTGGTGGAAAGATCGTCTCAGGACTGTACAGTTTATATGGACTGTCAAACTATATAGGCGATGTTGTTTCATATTCTCGTCTAATGGCCCTAGGACTTGCTGGAGCATCAATTGGAGTTGCCTTCAATATGATGGTACGTATGACTGATGGTATGGGCATCTTTGGTATTATCTTTGGAGCAATCATCTTTATGATTGGTCATGGTTTTAACTTATTAATTAGCGGTATGAGTGCTTATGTCCATACAGCCCGTCTAACATATGTTGAATTCTTCGGTAAATTCTTTACCGGTGGGGGAAAACCCTTTAAGCAATTTATTGCAAGTCCAACGTATATAACTATAGAAGAGGAGAAATAGTATGATAGATTTTATTTTAAATAATGGTGGTTTAATCTTTGCGGTTATCGGAATGGCACTTGTCGTTGCGATTCCAGGCTATAACAGTGGTGTTGGTGTTGGTATGGTTGGTGAAGCTGCCTCAGGCTTGATTGCAGATGAACCTGAAAAATTTGGTAAGAGTTTACTGCTTCAAATGATGCCGGCCTCACAAGGGCTTTATGGTTTCGTTATTGCGATCATGACACTTGGTCGTTTATACACAGGAATGCCTCTACAAGAAGGATTATTTATTTTTGTAGCATGTTTACCAATGACAATTGTTGGGGGACCAACTGCACTTGCCCAAGCACGTGTTGCGGTTGCAGGTATTCAACTGCTTGCTCGTAATGAACAAGAAATGACGAAGAGTATTATTTATGCAGTTATGGTTGAAACATATACACTATTAGCCTTTGTATCTTCAATCATTATGCTTAATGCAGTTGTCTTTTAATGTCATTAAAAAGTTTTGAAAAGCTGATATCTTCAATCACGTCTGATGAAGCAAAAGATTACGATCGTATTGTTAATCAGGCCCATACTGAAGGTGAAGCGTTATATAATGACATGATTAAAAAGGCTAAACTTAAGATTGAAAAACAAAAAGAGCGCAACGAAATTAATCTAAAACATATGTATCAACAACAGGTACGAATCATTGAAAATGAGATTCAAAAAGATCTTGTACTTTTAAAAAACGACTATGTTCAACAGTTTTTAAATGCAAGTATTAATGATTTAGAAAACATGAGTGATGAGGCCTTATTTGCACTGATTGATCGCGTTTTAAATGATGAAAAAGATCATCATCGCCCGCGAATTTATATTGATTCAGCTCATTATGCAAGTGTTTTAGCAAAGTATGGAGCATCTTATCAAGTAGTAGAAAAATCAGATTTAACGACAGGTTTTATCTTAAGTTATGAACAATTTGATATTGACTTTGAGTTTAAAAACTTACTACTCTATCATGAAGAAGTCCTCCATAAAATAGCGCAAATAAAGCTATTTGAGGCCCAAGATGAACACTAACTACTTAAGTCTTAATGCTGAATTAACGACACGTATTTCAAAAATATCTCCTTATAAAGCGGAAGATAATTTTAATGAGTATTATGATGCAATCACAAAAGAATTGATCGATGCATGTGTTGAACAAGGTATATCAGAATCGATACTTACCTTTATTTTTCATAGTGAAAAAATATTGAAGAGAGTAGTAAGTGATGAAGCGTATTTAGAAATATTAAATGAAATGCGAGATGGATCAATACTAGAGTATCTCATCAATGTAACGATGGATCAATATGTCATTGATTATATGCTTCGCTATAAAACAAAACCAGAGATGATGTTTTATGGAAACATAACTGAAGACATACTGGCACATGCTCGAGACTTAACTGCGCTGATTCATAAGTCAGTCTATTATCGCGTTTTGAATCAACTTGATAAAGAAACAGTACGTAAAACATTGGATGAATACCTTTATGATGAAATAAGTAAGCATGTTTATGAAGGACTTGGAATCAATGGTGTTTATGCAAAGCTCATTACACTAAAACTTAAAGTGGATAATGAACGGTTTAAGGCAAGTAAGATTGCTTTTGCAGCAAGGTTGGTGAGACAGTATGAAAAGTAATATCGCATACCTTAGTTTTAATCAAGATGAGAAGCTTGTTCAAAATCTTGGAATGACCGTACTTTTAGTCAATCGTACAACCATACTGAGCCGTGTTATTAGACAGTTGCACCAAGAAAACTATGAACTTGTGTATTCAAGTCCCGAAGTATATTCATACTTTGAAAATGAAATTGAAAAACTTTCCGTTGACGTGATGCCTATTATTATTTTAGAGGCACAAACTTCAGGTTCACTGGGCCAAAATCGTATGAAACAACTTTTGGCAAAGTCAATCGGAATCAAAATGTAAAAAGGAGGATAAATAATGGAAAAAGGAATAATTACAAAAGTATCGGGTCCCTTAGTAATTGCTAAGGACATCCCGCGTGTTCGCCTCTTTGATACGGTCTTAGTTGCTGATAAGCAATTACTTGGAGAAGTTATTGAAGTAAGAGGCAATAAAGCATCAATCCAAGTGTATGAAGAAACATCAGGTGTAAAAGTTGGGGATACGGTTAAGTCACTGTATCGTCCCTTAAGTATTTTATTAGGCCCTGGTATACTCTCACAAATTATTGATGGTGTTGGACGTAATTTAAAAGACTTTTTAAACAACGGACAATACTTAACAGCAGGTGAACAATACGAAGCCTTAGACATAGAAACAAAATGGGATTTTAAAGCCATTAAAACAATCGGTGATCAGGTTAATGCTGGTGATCAGTTGGGCTATGTCATGGAAGCAAACATTAAACATTATATTTTAGTTCCTTATGGTGTTAGTGGGACGATTACAAAAATTAGTGATGAAGTCGCAACGGTGACTGAGAGTATTGCTACCATCGTTTCAAACAATAAGGAAGTTGAAGTACAGATGGCCAATTACTGGCCCATCCGTAAGGCACGTCCCTATGCTAAAAAACACTTGCCAAACGAACCCTTAATAACAGGACAACGTATTATTGATACCTTCTATCCTGTTGCGAAAGGTGGAACAGCAGCAGTACCTGGACCCTTTGGATCAGGTAAAACAGTCGTTCAACATCAATTAGCGAAATGGTCAAATGCGGATATCGTTGTTTATATTGGATGTGGTGAGCGTGGAAATGAAATTACAGACGTTTTAAATGAATTTCCAGCCATCGTTGATCCCACAACAAAAGAGCCATTAATGAATAAGACGGTCTTAATTGCGAACACATCAAACATGCCGGTTGCGGCACGTGAAGCATCCATCTATACTGGAATTACAATTGCGGAATACTTCCGTGATATGGGACTCAGTGTTGCGCTTATGGCCGATTCAACATCACGTTGGGCAGAAGCACTACGGGAAATGAGTGGACGTTTAGAAGAAATGCCAGGGGATGAAGGCTATCCAGCATACCTCAGTTCACGATTAGCAGAAGTGTATGAGCGTGCGGGTGTTGTAACACCACTTGGAGATGGAAATGAAAATGGATCCATCACAATGATTGGTGCCGTATCACCTGCAGGAGGAGACCTTTCAGAGCCGGTTACTCAGGCAACAATGCGTATTGTTAAAGTATTCTGGGCGCTTGATTCAGACCTTGCCTACATGCGTCACTTTCCAGCAATCAACTGGCTAGATAGTTATTCACTGTATGAAGGATCGCTAGAACGTTACTATAAACAATTTGTACGTAAAGACTTTTTAGCAAACCGTAAAGAAGCACTCTTTATCTTAAAAGAAGAAGAAAGGCTTCAAGAAATTGTTCAACTTGTTGGACGCGATACCTTATCAGATCAAGACATTTTAAAACTCGAAGTTGCACGGATGATTCGTGAAGACTTCCTCCAACAAAATGCCTTCCAAGATGAGGATACATATACATCTTATGAAAAACAAGCACTCATGTTAGAAATGATCATTACCTTCTATAAGAGTTCCAAACAATATCTGGTTCACGACCACATCTTTATTGCGGACATTATGAATATGGATATTGTCTACAAG
>JAAZDN010000046.1 GCA_012512805.1 Erysipelothrix sp.
ATAATCATCAACATGGAGATACTCCGTATTAGATATTATTGGTGATTTACGTAATGAACATGATGTTCAAAAAAATCGAAATTATTGGATGTATCTCAAGAAAAAATTAAAAGTTGAAAATACTCAGTTGGTTAGTGACACTACCCAACTGAAACTTGAAGCGGCTGATGGAAAGAAGGTCATGACGGTTACGATGAATCATGATGGAATCCTTACCTTAGCGAAGCATTTTCCTAGTAATCAATCAAGTCGATTTGTTGAATGGTTTACAAATGCTGAAGAAACGATAGATGATAAAAGTATTTTAAAGGCCTATGCCTTATTCAACAGTTCACTGTATGATTCACTAGAAGTTGGCACTACGAAGGGCTTGCAACACATTCATGCATACTTGTTTGGTGGATTATATGATTTCGAAGGTCAAATTCGTCATAAGAATACTTCAAAAGGTGGATTTCAATTCGCAGTGTTACGTTTTTTACCTCAAACACTTCAATCCATTGATCAGATGCCTGAAACAACTTTTGATGAGATAGTAGAAAAGTATGTAGAGATGAATATCGCACATCCCTTTATGGAAGGTAATGGAAGAAGTACAAGAATTTGGTTAGATTTAATGCTTAAAAAGCAGTTGAGTAAATGTGTGGATTGGACTAAGATCAGTAAACGTAACTATCTAAACGCTATGGAAAAAAGTGTTTCTGATGATACTAAAATAAAAGAATACCTATTCATGGCATTATCAAATAAGATAGATGATCGAGAAATGTACATGAAAGGTATTGATTATTCTTACTACTATGAAGAAGAACATGATATGCTCATATAAGGAGTATAGAACACTATTAAGAAGAGACTTTAGTTGAAGTCTTTTTTATTTTAATTATATTTAGTATGTGTTATATCTAAAATATCCCTATTTATAAAGGTATTTTTCAACTATTTAATTTATTTCGAATTCGAAGAGCATTACAATTGTGTTTATTTCTAATTCGAAGTATCATAGTTCTTGTAGGAGGTAGTTATGGAGAACTTAAAAGAGTTAACGGGTATACACCACGTTACAGCAATTACAAGTAGTGCACCTAAAATTTATGATTTTTATACAAATATACTAGGGATGCGCTTAGTTAAGAAAAATGTTAATCAAGATGATTTAACGACATATCATTTATTCTTTGCGGATGACCGTGGTAATCCAGGTACGGATATGACATTCTTTGATTTTAAAGGTATCGCACCGCATGTTAAGGGTACGAACGATATTTCAAAAACAAGTTTCCGTGTCAAAAGTGATGAAGCACTTGCCTATTGGCAAAAACGACTTGATAAGTATGAAGTCAAAAATAGTGGAATCACAACAATGTTTGACCGTCAAACTCTCGCTTTTGAAGACTTTGATCAACAACAGTACATGTTAGTATCTGATGAGAATGATAAAGGTGTTAAAGCAGGTGAACCATGGTATAAAGGACCGGTTCCAGATGAATTCGCAATTGTGGGATTAGGACCTTCCTTCCTGACTGTCAATGACATGGAGTATATGGATCAAGTCATGGCAGTAATGAAAATGCGTAAATCGGCAGTTGAAGGCAATTATACACTCTTTGAAACTGGAGACGGTGGAAATGGTGGAAGTATAATTGTTAAGTTTGATAACACATCGAGCCAAGCACGCCAAGGTTATGGGGGAGTACATCATGTCGCTTTCCGTGTCGATGATCGTGAGCATCTCGATGCGTGGCAGGTATACTTTGACTCAATGGACCTACCAAATTCAGGTTATGTAGATCGCTTCTACTTTAAATCAGTATATATTAGACTGTATCCGAATATTTTATTCGAGTTAGCGACAGACGGACCAGGGTTTATTGATGATCAAGAAACTTATGAGGTTTTAGGTGAAAGCTTAACATTGCCACCACACTTAAGAGATAAGCGTGCCTTTGTTGAAGAACATTTACCACATTTTGACACCATAAGAAGTAATAAAGTATTTGAAAAAGAATATCTATAGAAAGAAGGAACATATTATGAAAATAGGAATCGTATTAGGAAGTGTAAGAGAAGGACGTAACGGAAAACAAGTTGCGGATTGGGTAGTAGATTATGCAAAATCAAGAAATGACGAAGGTGTTGAATACGAATTAATCGACATTAAATCATTTGATCTACCATTACTTGGAACTGCTGTATCAGAAGCACAAGGTGCTGACATCCAAAGATTTAGTGAAACAATGGCTGCTTGCGATGGATACGTTTTCGTAACACCAGAATACAACCGTCTAGTACCAGGTGCATTTAAAAATGCCTTAGACTACTTACAACCAGAACTACATAACAAAGCTGTAGGTTATGTTGCATATGGTGGATTAGGTGGATTATCTGCAATCGAATCATTAAGAATTAGTAATGCTGAACAAGAATTAGCATCAGTTAGAACAATGGTGACATTCTCACTTATGGCAGACTTTGAAAACATGTCAGTCTTCAAACCAAATGATTACCATGTAGCAAATGCTAACGGAATGTTTAC
>JAAZDN010000047.1 GCA_012512805.1 Erysipelothrix sp.
TGTCATTTATAGTGATGATAAGGTTGTGGATATCGTTAGTGATTATACTAAAGATGTATACAAGCCTGGAGATGTTGTATTTATGGCCGAGAGTGTTGTGGCGATTATGCAAAATCGTGCGATCAAGGTTTCTGATGTAAAGCCGCGATTTTTAGCAAAAACATTATCTAAGTTCGTCTTTAAAAATGCTGATAATAGTGGGCTTGTTTCACCAGAGACAATGGAGATGGCATTTAGAGAAGTTGGTACACCAAAAATGTTATTCGCAAGTGCAGCATCTGTAGTTGGGAAACTATTTGGACGTCGTGGTGTCTTCTATAAGATTACCGGTCCTAAGGCACGTGATATTGATGGACCATCACCATGGGCTATGCCACCGTATAATGAATACATTACACTTTGTCCTGATAAACCTGAAGTTGTTGCGAAACAAATAAAAGAAGAAACAGGAATTCCACTTGCGGTAGTGGACATTAATGATAGAGGCGGACATGTTATTGGCTCTTCATCAAAGTCATTAAGTAATGAAGATATCGTTGATATTCTTCGTGATAATCCACTTGGACAATCGGCAGAGCAAACACCAATGGGAATCATTCGAGAAATTAAATAGATGATGTAAGACTGATATTAATTATCGGTCTTTTTATATGCTTGATTCAATGATTATGTGAGCACTTAAAAAGGATTGATATTGCGATCAATCCTTTAGCAAGGTTTATTTTATACTTTCTCCAATTTCAATCGTATCGTTTAAATAGTTTTGATACGTGATATTGAAGAGTCGTTCTTGATTACTATGGTATTCGTTATCTGAGACAATTTTAAATAAGGTGACCTGTGTAAAAAATGGTATCGCAGGCTCACTGAAACTTGAAATCATACCTTCAATATATAGGTAATGCTCTACTTCTTTTAAGATCATTGTAACTTGCCATTCATTCTTATCATTAAGAACAAAGCCAATACGATAACGGGGTACTTGTTGTTCAAAGAACTTAAGTTCAACCTTGTGATCATCAAGCATATCTGCTGTGTGTTCTTTTAAAATGACTTCAAGCTCATCAGCTATTTGATCGTGGAGAATCGTTTCTACCTTAACAGCATCTGTACTTGTGTCGATTAAGGAATGAATAATATTTGTATACTCTAATTTGTCGTAATCATCAATTAAAGTTCGATTTAAGATGACTGTTGGTACACTGAAGTATCCTCGTGTTTCAAT
This sequence comes from Erysipelothrix sp., assembly GCA_012512805.1. Classification (GTDB taxonomy): domain Bacteria; phylum Bacillota_I; class Bacilli_A; order Erysipelotrichales; family Erysipelotrichaceae; genus JAAZDN01. The sequence goes on from JAAZDN010000047.1 coordinate 1,226, forward strand.
TATTTTTGATGGCCCCATGACAATGTTATATTGATTAGATAATTCCTTAGGTTTAAAGTTGAGACCTGATTTTAAGTAAGCTACTTCAAAGATATTATTTGAGACTTCAGTTTCATTGAATCCTAAGGTAAAGGTAATACTAACATTATCTTCAATAATGGCTTTTACTTTTGTTGGATAGTAGGCTTCAAGTGCAGTTTTTGTTTCGTTGATCTACACTTCAATATCATTGTCATTCGTTGGTATTGGTGTTGTTGTGACATTCGCAAGCTCATGAAGGCGTCCTAAGTGATCATCACTCAGTTGAGCAACCGTTGGATTAAGATTTATCGCAATGAGTACAACTGCGACA
>JAAZDN010000048.1 GCA_012512805.1 Erysipelothrix sp.
ATAGTTGACTTCAATGAATTCAACGTCATATCCACTACAAACGGCACGTGTAAGGCTTGCTTGGTCTATAGATGAATTATCAATACCAATCTTCATTCCATCTTTAATATGACTGTTGTTACGATCTGAGAACATGAGTACGTGATTACTTAAAAAACTACCGGGTCTAAACTCAGTAATGATTTCAATAAATTCATTATGTTTTTTATATTCAAGTGCTGCGAATTTTGAAACAACGGCAAAATCATAACGACCATTTAATATCATGTTAATTCGATTTTCAGCTCCACGCATGTAGGCCATATTGACATCGATGTTCAGATTGTTATTCATTGATTGAAGAATACCTGTACTTAATCCCTCATAAACTTTTGAATAGGGAAGTGGCATAACACCAATTAAATTATGAATGCCAGCAAAGTTTAAAAGTTTAATCATATCTTTGTTTATAAGTGACGTTCCAAGTTGACCCTGTGCTTTTAAGGTAATGGCTTCTTCGTTAATAAGATACTTGATTGAGTTTTGAATAGTACCTCGTGCAACATCAATAACGTCTTGAAACTGAGTAACGGTATTAATACGATCACCAATTTCAACTGTTATAAAGTATTTTGCTAAATGCTCGATGGTATGGGCGTTTTTTGTCTTTAGTGAGTTCATATTTTCACCTCATGGGTATTATATCATGGATTATAGTTTGTTAAAAATACAAAGTTTGTAATAAATAAAAAACTACCAAACATGTAGGTTACACATTTGGTAGTTTGATTATTTTAATAAGTTAACAGCAACGAAGTGTCCAGGTTCAACTTCTACCCAGTCAGCATCAGCCATACGGTTTTCAACAAAGTTTTTGAAGTCGTATTCTTCAGTGACTTTTGCAAAGTCATCTAAAGGTTTGTAGTCTTCAACTTTTGTATCAATATCTGTTCTTAAGAATGAAGAGATTAATGATCGTGTGTATGGGTGAATAGGGTTATCAAACAATGTTCTGATTGGTGATTGTTCAACGACACGTCCATTGATCATAACGATAACATCATCAGCCATCTGGCTTACAACACCAAGGTCATGTGAGATAAAGATGATTGACGTGTTTAAGTCCTTTTTAAGGTCGTTCATGAGCTTTAAGATGTCTGCTTGGATAATTACGTCTAGTGCCGTTGTTGGCTCATCAGCGATTAAAATATCCGGTTTACAAGCAAGTGCCATTGCGATCATAACACGTTGTCTCATCCCACCTGATAATTGGTGTGGATAATAGTCTAAGACATCATAAGCATTATCAATCTTAACAGCTTTTAGCATATCAAATGAAATTTGAGTTGCTTCAGCTTTTGTAAGTCCACGGTGTAAGATGATGGCTTCATTTAATTGGTCTTTGATTTTAAAGACAGGATTTAGTGAAGTCATTGGTTCTTGGAAGATCACTGAGATTTCATTACCACGAATATTACGTAAGTCTGCTTCTGAAGCTGTTGTTAAGTCTTTACCTTTGTAAAGAACAGTTCCTCCGGCAATCTTACCTGGATAGTCAAGTAAGCGAATGACTGACATTGCGGTAACACTCTTACCTGATCCTGATTCTCCAACGATTCCAATGGTACGTCCAGCATCTAAAGAAAAGCTTACACCATCTACAGCTCTAACAACACCTGCATCAGTATTAAATTGAGTGTATAAATCTTTAACTTCTAGTAAACTCATTTAAATCACTTCTCCTTCTAATAATTCTGCTGCTACGAAATGGTCGGGTTTAACTTCGATCCAGTTTTTATCAGCAACACGGACACTGTCGAATGATGGGAAATGAATATTCACATCACGTTCATCTGGGAAGTTTAATTCATTTTGACTCATTCTTGGTATGGCTCTTAATAATTGTTTTGTATATGGATGTTGTGGATTGTCGAAGATCTCATTTTTACTTGCGAGTTCAACCAAGTGTCCACCATACATAACAGCGATACGATCTGAGATAAAGC
>JAAZDN010000049.1 GCA_012512805.1 Erysipelothrix sp.
ATCTTTGACGCTGTTGCGAATGAGCGATTGTTTTCATCAACAAAATGAATGTTCACAACGTTATGATGTTTAAAACTATTAATGTATTCTTGTGATGCTAAGTTGATAATACAATCATGATCTTTTACATAATTAGTCAAGACTTCTTCCCAGTATGTATACAGTGACTGTGGAAAGGGCATCGTATAATCAAGTCGGTATGGATGAATTTCACTATCGATCTTAAGAATCCCATACAGTGTTGAAAGAATACGTAAGTGCTCACTCATATACTTATAATGATCTTCTGTAAAGTCGTCATAGTCCAGTTGTTGAAAGACCAGTCCGGCATAAGCATCCAGTGCAGCAAGTGATGGCTGTACTTCTTGATACATTGTGTAATTATGTTCAATGATCTTATCACTGGCCTTATATAATGTTTTTAATTCATCTTTACTCATCGCTTCAAGCTGTTTACGTAATACCTTACTCTCATCTAAAAATGGTGGTAGTTCTTTTTCTATGTTCAATTTTTTACTTTTTATTGTTTTGGTTGGAGATACGACAATGATCATAGATTTGCATAGACCTTTTCATTGTATCCAATAATTACGGTATGACCATCTACAAGGAGTGGGCGTTTAATTAACATCCCATTCTCTGATAACAGTTGTAATTTTTCATCCTCACTCATATCGTTTATCTTATCCTTTAATTCAAGTTTACGATAGATGAGTCCACTCGTATTAAAGAGTTTCTTTATATCAAAATCATTATGATCTAACCATGTTTTTAACTCAGTGACGGTTGGTGTATCTTCCGTAATTTCACGCACTTCAAAGTCTATATTCAAAGCTTCAAATTGTTTACGAGCCTTTGTACACGTACTGCACCCTTTATAACAAATAAATGTTTTCATTTCTTATCACTCCTGTATCTATTATAGCAAAATACTACAGTCACACACCTTTGAAGTCTTATGATTGTATAGAAAAAGATTGCTTCTTAGAAACAATCTTAATTTGCATTATTTACTTGTATTACGTGAACGTCCTGCTTGTGAACGTCCCTTATTTTGACTACGACTTCTTCCTTGGCCTTTTGAGGCATTTGAAGATTTACTGAAGCTACGTCCTTGTCCATTTTTCTTACTACGGTTTACGGGTTTGTTTTGTGATCGTTCACCAGCAGCCGCCTTACCATGTGCCTTTGCTTGACCTCCAGTTTTAGCCTGAGATTGTGCTTGGTTACTTGGTTTTCCTTGTGCCTTTGGTTTTGATCCTTCTTTTGTACCTTGGCGACGGTTTTGTCCATCCCCTCTTCTTGGACCACGTTTGCTGTTTCCACGACGACCACGTCCACCACCATTACGACGTTTTTGATTTGGTGGTTGTACGGTATAATCTTCTAATGGATAAGCGTGATCATGTTCAACTGGGATGTCCATTTGAATTAAATTTTGAATGTCTTTAAGTAAGCCTTTTTCACCATGATCACAGAATGATACTGAAGTTCCATCTTCACCTGCACGACCGGTACGGCCAATACGGTGAACATATGCTTCTGCTTCATCAGGGATGTTAAAGTTAACAACACAGCCTAGTTTATCAATATCAATACCACGTGCCGCAACATCTGTTGCGACCAAGACTTGAAACTTATAGTTCTTAAAGCCATCAAGCGCACGCATTCTTTGGTTTTGACTCTTATCACCATGAATTGAACGGGCTGTAATTCCTGCTTGTTCTAAGTATTTCGTTAAACGATCAGCATTACTCTTTGTTCTTACAAAGACAAGAACACTATCGTTAAATTCTTTTTGTAGTAAGTCAACAAGTAACTTACGTTTGTTATCTGGATCGACAAAGTAAACCTTTTGTGATACTGTTTTTGCAGGTGAAGATACAACTTCAGTTGCGATTGAAACAGGATCTTTTAGTAATTTTTGTGAAATCTTAACGACTTCTTTTGGCATGGTTGCTGAGAATAATAAGGTTTGTGCATTAGCACTAATGCTATCCGCAATCTTATTGATATCATTTACAAATCCCATGTCTAATAAACGGTCTGCTTCATCTAGGACAAACATTTCAATTTGGCTTAAATCAACGATTTTTTGATCCATTAAGTCAATAAGTCGTCCTGGTGTTGCGACAATAATATCAACACCACGTTTAAGCATTGCTTCTTGACGACGTTGTGACACCCCACCAAAGATAACCCCTACTTTTAAACTTAAGTATTTACTGTATGATTTGTAGCTATCTACAATTTGTTGTGCTAACTCACGTGTTGGTGCAATAACAAGACCACGTGCTTTAGGATGTGAAACATTTGTTTCAAACAATTTTTGTAACATCGGTAAGGCAAATGACGCTGTCTTTCCCGTTCCTGTTGCAGCAGTTGCTAAAAGGTCAGATCCTGCTAATACGTGTGGAATCGCCTTCTCTTGGATTGGTGTTGCACTGACATAATCAATGTCTAATAAAGCCTTATTAATCGGCTTAATAATATTTAATTCATTAAAATTCATATTCTCTCTTCTCTCTATTGTTATTTTAATCAAAATTAAAAACTCACAGTTATGAGTCCTACATATTCAAAATAACAACAAGTAAAAGGTAACAGGCATTATCCATAGTATGTATCTAATCAGTGTTAAATTATAACACAAATAAACACAGAACGATATGAAAGTACCTATATCTATTAAAGACTACGCTTTCATTTTCATTTATTAGAAATAATCACTCTATATGTATAAAATAAAGTACTTCCATACATTTATCACTGTTTATATTTTCTATCTTAATTTAATCTTCATTGACTTAAGGTGTACATTAAGTTACTATACTATTCATCAGCCCTAGGATATCTTCGGACCCAAGTGCGCAACAGTCTTCCTAATTATAAGGAGGGCTGTTTTGTTTAGAAGACACACTAGAAAGAACTCTAACACAGATCGATTCTATTAGTATAAGACAGTTGAACAATTGACTTCAAAATGTATAAACGTTGTAATTAAAAAAACAACTCGTTTTACACAGGAATTAGGACTGTGTGTGTATGTAAAACTGGAGTAGTGATACCACCCTTTCAGTTTCGAAGCTGTTTTTTATTTGGTCAATACAAAGTGCTCAAATTTGCACTTTTAAAATTACTGTGATAGACTAGTATTACAAAACCAATAGAGGTAGCAATGCAAATGAGTATGCATCTGAGGCGGTAGCCATTGATGATGTTGAAAGGTAATCATTGCCGAGTATGTTATTTAGACATAAATAATGTACGGGGTTGTAGGGAATACCTACAACACTCCTTCATTCGAAGAGGAGCTAATCATATAAACTTTACTTTATATAATATTCCTCTTTGTGAGGTTTTTTTATTGGAGGAAATGAATATGAAAAAACTAATTGTCCTACTTAGCTTACTCCTTGTTCTTGTTGGATGTAGTGTTAGTGAGCCGGTAGAGCGTGAGCCCTTAATTGTTGGAATGGAATGTAACTATGCTCCATTCAACTGGACACAAAACTTTGAATCAGAAGAAAGTATGCCCCTTAGTGATGGAACATACTGTGATGGTTATGATGTTGCGATTGCACGCATTATTGCTGATGAGATTGATCGTGATCTTGTTATTCATAACTATGCTGTCTTTACTGGACTGCTTGAAGCTGCCAAGGTTGGCGATATTGATTTGATTATCGCTGGTATGACCGATACAGCTGAGCGTCGTCAAGAAGTCGCCTTCAGTACCATTTACTATACAAGTGATATGGTCCTTGTGGTACGAAAAGATGGAGCATACAGTGATGCAACAAGTCTTGCTGACTTTAATGGAGCAACCGTTTCCGCCCAAATAGGAACCATTCATGATCAACTTATTGATCAAATACCAAATGTTAATCACAGTCAACCACTGGATTCATTCCCTTCACTCACAACAGCGGTTAATAGTACCGCAATTGATGCCTTTGTATCTGAAAAACCGGTCGCAATGGCCATCACTGATAGTAACTCAAGCTTAACGTACATTGAGTTTGATCCAAGTCAAGGCTTTGAAGTGGATCAAGAAGAAGTGACCGTTTCAATCGGTATGGCAAAAGAAGAAGTGGAACTCTTAAGTCAAGTCAATGCTGTACTTGCAAATATTTCAAGTGAAGAACGTGACGAAATCATGCATGATGCGATTCAACGTCAGCCAAGTTCAGACGTGATGATGCCAGAAGGCTTTATTGCTGGAATTATTTTCTTACTTCAAAATAATGCGAATCAATTTATAAATGGTATTATCGCAACACTACTCATTGCCCTTGTTGGGACCGTCTTTGGTCTAATCATTGGACTTGGACTTGCCCTACTTCGAAACTTAGAAACAAACCCACATGATAATATACTTCAAAGAACAGTAAAATGGATTATTGTTAAATTAGTGAGTGTTTATATTCAAGTATTTAGAGGAACTCCAATGATGGTTCAAGCAATTCTCTTATACTATGGTCTACATTCAGCACATATTCCAATATCAGCACTCATGTCAGCCTTCGTTATTATCTCAATTAACACCGCTGCATATATGGCTGAAATTCTCCGTTCAAGTATTCAAGCCATTGATCCTGGACAACGCGAGGCTGCCCTTGGTATTGGGATGAGTAATACACAGGCGATGATCTATATTATCTTGCCACAAGCATTACGTAATTCAATTCCCTCAATTGGAAATGAGTTTATCGTTAACTTGAAAGATTCATCTGTCTTAAACGTTATCACCGTTTCTGAACTGTTCTTCCAAGCCAATCGTTTAAATGGTATTTACTACCGTCAGTTAGAACCCTTTACAATCGTCGCCTTAATTTACTTAGGCTTAACCTTAATCGCAACAAAAGTCTTGAATATTGTTGAACACAAATTAGATCATCCAAAAAGTAGTGGACCCTCGTCCATTACAAGACCAATGGATGTTGAAGGAGAAACATTATGAGTCTATTATCAATTCAAAATCTTAGTAAATCATATGATGATCTTGTTGTGCTACGTGACATCAATTTAAATGTTGCACCAGGTGAAATTGTAACCTTAATTGGAGCATCAGGAAGTGGTAAATCTACACTTCTTCGTTGCATTAATAAACTTGAACAATACAATGCGGGCTCCATCACTTTCAACAATCAAAACATTGATGACCGTGATGTAAACATTGAAGAATACCGTTCAAACGTTGGAATCATCTTCCAATCATTCAACCTCTTTAATAACCTCTCAGTTCTTGAAAACTGTGTTATTGGACCCGTTCGTGTACTCAAACGTCCTCGCGCTGAAGTTATGGCTGAGGCAACAGAAAACTTACGTAGGGTAGGAATGTTAGACTTTATTAACAGTAATCCAAAACAATTATCAGGTGGACAAAAACAACGTGTAGCAATTGCCCGTGCACTGACAATGCAACCAAAACTATTACTATTGGATGAGCCAACAAGTGCTCTAGATCCAGAAGCAGTCGATGATGTCTTAAACATTATTCGTGAACTCGCAAGTGAAGACTTCACAATGCTTATTGTCACCCACGAGATGAGCTTTGCAAAAGATGTTTCAGATCGTATTGTCTTTATGGATGAAGGACTCATCGTTGAAGAAGGAACACCAGAACATATCTTTAATCAACCAACTCAAGAAAGAACTCAAGCCTTCCTATCACGCTTTATTAATCAATAATTAAAAAAATTCAACTTCGGTTGAATTTTTTATTTAAACTGAGCATTTTGAATTTGTCTGAAGTGCATAATATTGAATCCTATAATTATGATTAATATAAGTAGTGTGTGAATTTTTACATCTGTAAATACAAAGAAGAGAATGACAAGTATGATTGACCATGCCAAGATAAAGAATCCCCAGTCTTCCTTTGATTCAAACATTTGAATGGATACAAAACTACTAATGACATAGGTAAAGCTTAAGGACAGTATAAACGGTATAAAATTGTGTCCCCCTTCATACCACTGATCAAAAACACTAAATGCATTTATAACTTCAATATTGAAGATGTGTCCAAACCCCTTTATCACAAGCGTTAAGATAATGGTACTTATAAGATTAAAACCAAGTTTCACAACATATAAGATACACATGTGATAGCGCGGATAACCATATTGAATAATCTGGACAAAGTGCGATGAATTATTAATACTAGCACTTATGATAATTGTTATTATATACCCCATCGCAATGATAACCGTTGGTGAAATGACATTACTTAATTCAGGAATATATTGAACAAGAAGTCCAAGTAAGGTTGATAATATTGTACCCACACATAGAATATGGAGCATGTTTAAGAAACTAAGGACGTATCGTTTCACTAATTTGTTCATGAGAATATCCTCCTTTAATGATTGCTTGGGAAATCTCTTGAAGAGATACCTTACTGACGTGTAGTTTTGTTTGTGTAAGATCTTTATTACTCATCACAAGTGCTTGAATATCTTCTTTGCGTTGTTTAACTTGAATGATTTCATCTTTACTTACATATCGTCTTAGTTCATCACGACTTCCCACTAGTCTATATGATGTATTCATTAAGGCATCCTTGTCAATGATCATGAGTTTATGACCTTCTTTAATTATAATAATTTCATCCAATAGTTCACTCATTTCATTGATGATTGATGATGTTAGAATGATTGTATGTTCATACTTCATAAAACTTTGTAAAAGTAAGTTGTAGAATACTTGACGTGACTGTTGATCCAAGCCTAAGATAGGATCATCATATGCCACATAAGGGACATTCATTGCGAGAGCAATACACAGTTTAAATTTCGTGTAGTTTCCCTTTGATAAACTTTTTAAGCGCATTGATAATTCCAATTTAAATTCAGATAAGCACTGTAATGCAAAGGCTTCATCAAAATGTTGATTGAAAGCCTTAACCGTTTGAAATGATCTTTTGATTGTATCTGCTTGTTTAAAGTAATCACGATGACTCATAAGATACAGATAATCGTTTAAGTTACTAAACTTATTCAATGTATGTTCACCATAACTGATAGTTCCGATGTTTGGGCTAATACGATTTGAGATAAGATTTAAGAGTGTACTCGAAGTATCATTAGTATGGGCAATGATTCCATATATTTTATGTTTAGAAAAGTGTATTGTTGCATTATAAATTTGATTATTATTTATTCCATACTTTGTAACATTATTTAGTATCAGCATACATTCTCCCTTCTACCGGCTGTATCCGCGTCTAACGATGTCTAATGGTAGAGACTCATAATTTGTAATTCTATTATTGATGAATATTAGCATCATTAAAGTAATAATAATGATGAGTAGAATATTTATTATACTAAAGTTAATAATAAAATTTTGATATACATCCCCTCCAAGAACATTAGCAAGTTCTTGTGTAATATCAAATCCTAAGTATCTTGTCAGAAGGAATAATAAGTAACCAACAAATCCAGCATTGAAATAACGACTTCGATATTTTCTAAAATTGAGTCCAAGTGTCACAACGAATAACCATACGATCATTATCATAAACCTCAATAAGAAATAGTTAAGTGCTACAACCCACAGTTGAATATCTTTTACACCATCAAGAAGTGGATAACGTATCATGATTATCAGAAGAATAATTACCTTTGTAATCATCATAATAAAACTACTACACATACTACCAATGAGCATATCTTTAAAATATTGTTTACGTGATAAACCATGGTCAATATAAGTGATTAAATTATTCTTAAAATATGTAAATAGAAAGATTGAAGAGAGAATCATCAACATATCAAAGAAAGATTGATTCCAAATTATTGTTCTAGAATCAACGCTTGGTCCAAAATGACTTGATGAAAGCAAACTATACATAAATAGAAATGCACCATACATGTAGAAGAAGTATTGCATATTCCAGGTGATACGTTTAATATGTTTAGACATTTAAACTACCTCAACTTTCGAACTCACATATTGTACAAGACTTATTTCTTGCATTTGGATTGCTTCAATGGATGTCTCTTCAATAATTCTTCCTTGATCAATTACGATTACATCTTCAGTTAAGTTCTCAACTTCATCAATATAATGGGTCGCAATGACATATGTATTTTGAGTTTTATTGTACATTTTTAATAAGATCTTATAAAATTGTTCACGGTCCTTTGCATCTAAGTGAAGTGTTGATTCATCAAAGAAGGTATACTTAGCATTCATTGCGAAGGCCATACTGATCTTGAAAATGGAATGTTGACGATCTGTCAGTTTATACAAAAACTGATTATCTTTCATATTGAAAGATTTCATAATATTAATAGCGATTGAATAGTCAAAATGACCATTTAGTCTAGAAATTCTTCTTAGATATCCTTTGTATCTTTCATCAGCAATATACCTTTCATTATTTGTACAGAATACAAGGTGGTTCACATTACTATTTGCTAATAATAGATTACCATCCACTTCAATTAAACCTTCTGTTTGAAATATTCTTCGCGCAATAATGTTGATTAAGGTCGTCTTACCCGATCCATTATTTCCGAATAATCCGTATATTTTACCTTCATGTATTTCTACGGTAACATTGTTAAGCGCTTCATCATTACCATACATTTTACTTAGATTCATTATTTTGATCATCATTAAAACTCCTTTCAATTAATGTGAGGATTTCATCTTTTGATATGTCTAATTTTTTTGCTTCATTCACAATTTCTAGTATTGTATTATTAGTGAACTGATCTCTCCGTTTATTAACAATACGTAAACGGGCATCCTTTTCAACAAACAATCCAATCCCACGTTTCTTGTACAAGATTCCTTCATCAACGAGGATGTTCATCCCTTTTAAAATGGTATGCGGATTGATTGTCAACAACTCCGACAGTTCTGCCGTTGATGGAATTTGTTTATCCGAAAGATACTTACCAGCAATGATTTGTTCTTCAATTTGATATGCAATTTGCATAAAGATTGGCTCATTAGAGCGATTGTCAATAATCATATTACCCTCCTACCTTGTTACACGACTAACTGACCTATATGTTTAGTATAGGACTTTATATAATTATTGTCAATGTTAAACTACTAAGAAAGAAATTGACATTCAGATAATTCCCTACATCAACGTTTAGTGTGTTTGCGATTAAATGTGCTATCATTAAACTAACAAAGATGAGAGGAGTTGTATGAAAACTTATGTTTCATACATATATTTATGAGCGAACACATTCAATTATTAACCTATGATAATAGTGAGTCAAAACTTGAACAAATTACATCGTTTAAAGAAGTGAAGTTAGATACAGATAAAATGTATTGGTTAAATGTTATTAACCTACAATCAAAGTCTGATTTTGTTGAAGTCTTAAATCATTTGAGTATTAATGATATTCTCATTGAAGATCTCGTTAATACAACCAATAGTTTAATGCTCCATCAGTTTGATGATACGATGTACATTAGCCTTAAGTTTCCAACAATTGAGAATGATGAATTAGTCATTGGTGATGTATCACTTTTATTGCACAAGAACATACTTATTTCAAATTTCAAGGATGATTTTGAACTAGTACAATCCATTTCAACATTGTTTGAACATGATCTTGCCTATCAAAAGAATAAACCTGATTACTTAATGTATCGTATTATTGACGCCTTAGTCCAGCATTATTTTGTTATACTTGAAGCTTATAGTGATAAGATTGATGATCTTGAAGATCGCTTATTAATAGAACCGAGTAAACAAGTATTACATGGCATCTATGAAATAAAACGTGAACTCATAGAGGTTCGTCGTTTACTCTGGCCCCTTCGTAATATGATCAGTAATGTTGAACTTGATGATAATGATCTTGTTCTAGAACATACGCATATTTACTTTAAAAATGTATATAACAACGTTCTTCAACTCATCGATATTATTGAAACCTACTATGATGTGTGTAGTGGAATGTTAGATACTTATCTTTCAAGTATTGGAAATAGAACAAACGATATCATGAAAGTCTTAACCATATACTCCACAATCTTTATCCCACTATCATTCCTTGCTGGTGTATATGGTATGAACTTTTCATATCTTCCAGAACTCCATTTTAAATACAGCTATCTTATCTTCTGGATCATCTGTATCTTACTTACGCTTGTAATGCTACGTATCTTTAAGAAAAAAGGTTGGTTATAGAATATTTATCAGTTAAGTATTTTAACAATATCTTCTAGCTACTAGTAACACTATATTTCTCTTGTAATAATAATAATATGCTATTGTAGCCTTAATAGATGAGGTTATTATGAATAACAAGAAAAAGCAAAAGTATATTAATATTATTATTTATTTAGGGGTTGCGTTTATCTTATACCCATTCTTCGGTATCTATACCTTTGACAAGGCATGGGATATGTCGTTTATGTCAATACTCTTTTCTTCAGGTGGACTCTTTAGTTATGGTAAGTATATTCCGTTGGTATTAATCATATTAGCTCTTGGTGTATTCCTTGATCTTAAAAATGAGATAGAATAATATCCTATTATTATTAAGGAATATAAGCATCGTCTTTGGATGATGCTTTTTTGATGTAAAGAAAAAGTGAGTTATAATACTCAGTTTGAATATTATAACTCACTTTATATTTTTGATTCATACCATATCCTAAATTAGGATGTATGATCTTAGTTCATTGCGTTTTGACACGCTTGACAATAACCATGGATTTCAAAGACATAGTCGGTGATCATAAAGTTATGTGTCGCTTCTCTATTTTGTTCATACACTTCCATAGGACAGAATGTTGTATTAAAGACGTGTTTACATTTAATACAGATGAGTCGATGGCTGTGTTTGTGTTCAATAAATTTATAGGTGAAACAGTTTAGTTCCTCATTGTATCGCTTACTCACAATTTCTTTCTCATCAAAGAGATTTAAGGTTCGATAAATTGTGGAAATATTGATGGATTTAAACCGTTCTTTTATATCATAGGCATTTAAGAATTGATCATTCGTTGATAATAACTCGAGTATATCGAGACGTGTTTGCGTAATTTTTATATTGTTCTTTTCAAGGAGTAGTTTATGCATAACGTAATTTCCTCATCAGTAAGATTCCAAAGATGATCCCATTAATAATGACGATTGTCGATCCAGTAGGAATATCTAATAGGAATGAAGCAAAGACTCCTATAATGATCGATCCAACTGAGATAATGCTTGCATAAGTGATTGTTGTTTTAAAGTTTTTCGCAACTTGCATAGCAGAAATCGTCGGAAATAATATCATACTTGAGATTAACATTGTTCCGACAACTCGGATCCCTAAGACAACGGTAATCGCTGTTAAGGTTGCTATTAACATTTTCATGCGCTTAACATTAATACCGATAACATGAGCATAGTCAGGATCAAAGCTCATAATGAGTAAACTATTGTAGTTATACACAATAATAATTACTACACTTACTGCTAAAACAAGACTGAGGATCATATCCAGATCATTAATGACCAAAATACTTCCAAATAAGTAAGAATATAAATCTACACTAAAGCCATTGTTAATACTCGCAATTAAGATTGCTAAAGCAGTGGCCATCGCCGAAATAAGACCAATAGCAGAGTCATTATTAATATGATACTTATCATCAAAGTGCATGATTAAGACGGAGGCTAAGGTCACAATTGGAATCGAAACAAGTAGTGTTGATTGACCAAGTAATAAGGCAATTGCAATCGTTAGAAAACTAACATGAGCCAAACCATCACCAATCATCGACTGACGTAGTATCACAAGATAGACGCCTAAAAAGGCAGCACTAAAGCCTATGAGACTTCCAACAAGTAAGGCTCTTACAACAAAGGTGTAGGAAAGTGCATTTAATAGTTCGTTGATAATACTCATACTTCTACTCCTAACTCATCAAATTGATCGCGTTGTGCTAAAAAGTCTTCACTTGTTCCAAAGAATACGACTTGATGATCAAGGACCAATACTTTATTCACGTAATTTTTTAAGACACCCAAATCATGGGTAATGATAAGGATCGTAACACCTTGTTGATTGATCGTATCAATTAACTCATAAAAGGATGATCTAAATTCTGGATCTAAGGCACTTGTAGGCTCATCTAAAATAATGACATCTGGATGACTGATTAAACTTCTTCCAAGTAAGGCACGTTGACGTTCTCCACCAGAAAGACTTGTTATTTGTTGATTCGCTAAATGTTCAATGTTTAAACTCTTAAGCATTTCATGTACTCGTTTATTGTCTTCTTTATTATAAAATTTCATACTTTTCTTTTCAGCATACAATCCCATTTGTACCACTTCAAAGACGGTGATTGGGAAGTTCTTTGCCTGTGTTGCGACTTGTTGACTAATGTATGAAATCTTCTTATTTTTAATAATGCTTGACTCAATCCAAATTGATCCAAACTGTGGTGTGCGAAGACCTAAGATTGCTTTAACAAGACTTGTCTTACCTGATCCATTCGCTCCAACTATCGCAATATAATCTCCTGCATCAACTGTAAAAGAAACATCCTTTAAGATTAAAGTTTCTTCAACAGTTAAATCAATTTTATCAACATCAATTATCTTTGGCATACTCTAATCCCACTTTCAGGTTTTTAATGTTTTCACGCATAATATCACTGTACGTTGTATGACCATCAAGTTGTTCTTTACTGACATTATGTTCAGCATTGAGCATTAAAAGCTCTACACTCGTTTCACTCGCAAGCATCTTCGCAAGTTTTGGATCTACGAGTTCCTCGTAATACACAACTTTAATATCATGTTCACGAATATATTCAATCATCTTACTAATACGTTGTGGTGATGCTTCAGCATTAGGACTATAACTATCAAAGGGAGTTACATACTTCATACCATATGCACTTGCGAAATAGTCAAAAGAGAAGTGACCGGCAAAGACAATCGTATCACGCTTTGCATATTTCATTAAGTCAACAAGTTCTGATTCAACAGCTTGTAAATCTTTAATATACGCATCACGATTAGCACGATAAAAATCGGCATTATCAGGATCAAGTTTAACTATTTCCTCGGTAATGCTATTTGTCATTTCAATCATGTTTGAAATAACGAGCCAATAATGAGGATCTTCACTATCAAGTTCTAGCTGTGTACTTAAGTTTATTGTAACATTATCTTTATTCTTAATTTCTTTACTCATTTTACTGGCATAAGTTTCAAGATGATCAGATGTATAAATAAACAAATCACTGTTTTGAAGCTTAACAATATCCTGGGGTGTTGGCTCATAATCATGGGCCTCAACACCAGGTGGTAAGAGTAAGGTTACCTTGGCTTTATCTTGAACAATGTGTTTACTAATATCATATTGCGGAAAAAGTGTTGTCATAATCGTTAAGGAACCATCATCAACAGGTTCAACAGGTTGTGCACAACCGACCATTAGTAAACTAAGTATTAGCATAAATATATATTTCTTCATAAATCCTCCTTGCGAATGATTCGCATCGGTCTATATATTACACTATTCATTCTCAAAAAGATAGTATAAAACCTTATTTTACTACATTATTTTTACATTCCTATCATTAGTTTACAATTGTACATAGAGTAAATAAAAAACCTTATACTCGATGTTCCGATGTATAAGGTTTGATATGCATTAAGCTTAAATATGAATTGGTAAGCCTTGTGCTAATTCCGCTGCATCCATAATCGTTTCTCCGATTGTTGGGTGTGCATGAATTGTTAATGAGATGTCTTCAATATTAATGCGTCCTTCAACTGCAAGTGCAAGTTCAGCGATAATTTCACCAGCGCTTACGCCAGCTGCTTGTCCACCTAAGATTGTACCTGTAGCTTTGTCAGTAATAATACGAACAAATCCGTTTGTTGCGTTTAATGATAAGGCACGTCCGTTTCCTCCGAATGGGAATTTTGAAACTTTAATGTCAATACCTTGTGCTTTTGCTTCTTTTTGTGTTAATCCAACTGTTGCGAGTTCAACGTCTGTAAAGCAGACTGCTGGCATTGCAACGTAGTCTAATTCAACATTTTCACCTGCGATTGCACCTGCTGCAACCTTAGCTTCATAACTTGCTTTATGTGCTAGAGCAGCTCCGGCTGTAATATCACCAATTGCAAAGATGTTTTTGTTTGATGTACGTCCTTGTTTATCTACTTTAACAAGTCCACGTTCATCAAGATCAACACCTGCTAAGTGAAGTCCTAAGTCACCAGTATTTGGACGACGTCCAACTGAGACAAGAACATATTCAGCTTCAACAGTTTCTAGTTTATCATTTACTTTGTATGAAATTTCTAAGCCACCGTCAATTTCTTTTGCTTCTTGAGCAAATGCGTTTGTAACGATGTCTACACCTTTGCTTGCGAAGTCTTGTGCAACAAGTTTGTTCATGTCTGCATCAAATCCAGCTAATACTGAATCTCCCGCTTCAAGAACTGTAACTTTACTGCCTAAGTTTGCATAAGCATTAGCAAGTTCACTACCGATGTATCCACCACCGATAACAACTAAGCTCTTAGGTACTTCGACTAAGTTAAGTGCTCCAGTTGAATCGATAATGCGTCCACCAAATTTAAATCCTTTGATTTCAATTGGTGTACTACCTGTTGCGATAATTGCATTGTTGAATGTGTATGATTGTGCATTTTCACCATCGATAACTCTAAATTGATTTTTATCGTTGAAGAATGCTTCACCTTTAATAATTTCAACTTTATTCTTTTTAAGTAACATTGTAACACCTGATGTTAAAGTATTGACTACTTTTTCATCTTTCCATTTTTGTGCTTTTGCAAAGTCTAGTGTTACATCTTTTGCTGAAACACCAAATACGTCTGAGTTTTGTGCATCTTGGTATTTGTGTCCAACATTAATTAATGCTTTTGAAGGAATACAACCAACGTTTAAACATACTCCACCAATTTCGGCACGTTCAACGATTGCTACTTTTTTTCCTAATTGTGCAGCTCTAATTGCTGCAACGTATCCACCAGGACCTGATCCAATAACAACTGTATCAAGTTCTAGTGCAAAGTCTCCTACTACCATAGTATCTTATCCTTCCATTAATAATAATTCAGGGTCACTCAACAATGATTTAATTTCGTTCATTGCTTTTTGAGCTAGAGCACCATCAATAATACGGTGATCGAAACTTAATGATAAGTAGATCATGTTTCCAATACCGAATGTATCGTCAGCTAAAACGATTGGTTTCTTTTCAATACGTCCCATACCGAAGATCGCAACTTCTGGGAAGTTAATAATTGGTGTGAACCATTGTCCCCATGCTGATCCGATGTTAGAAATACTGATTGATCCACCTGTCATTTCATTACGGCCTAATGTTCCATCATGAGCTTTAGATGCTAAGTCAGAAATATCTTTTGCAACTGTGAAGATTCCTTTACGGTCTGCTTCTTTAATAACTGGAACGTATAATCCACCTGGTGTATCAACAGCGATTCCAACGTTGAAGAAGTGGTTATAAACGATTTCATTTGTCACTGAATCCACTTGTGCGTTTAGAACTGGATATTTACGTAATACAGTAGATACTGCTTAAACCATATATGCTAAGTACGTTAATTTAATTCCTTGATCTGCCGCAACATTTTTGAATTTAGTACGGTGTGCCATTAATTTAGTCACATCAACTTCATCAAATAATGTAACGTGTGGTGCTTGAGCTTTAGAGTTAACCATTGCTTTTGCGATTGCACGACGTGTTGGTGTCATTGCTTCACGGTGTGTTTCAGCGTTTGCTGCGATAGCTGTTGGAGCTGCTTGTGCTACTGGAGCGACTGCTGCTGGAGCTGATGCAACTGGAGCTGTGACTGCTTCTTCGACAACTGGTGCGACTGCTGCAACACCGTTAAAGTTATCAATGTCCGCTTTTGTAATATGTCCAAAATGTCCAGTACCATTAACAGTTAAGATATCGATACCTTTGTCACGTGCATATTGACGCACAGATGGCATTGCAAGAACGCGTCCTGCAACTACTGATGATCCTGCTACTGCTGGAGCTGCTTGAGCTACTGGAGCTGCAGCTGCAACGGGTGCTGCGGCTTGTGCTGGTGCACTTGCTGCTGGAGCATCACCTTCAACTGTAATTTCAACAATTGCATCACCGACTGTTGCGACAGTTCCTGCTGCAACGATGATGTTTTTAACAACACCAGTTACTGGTGATGGTACGTCTTGTACTAATTTATCATTTTGAACTTCTAATAAAGTTTCGTCTTTGTTAATTGAAGATCCAACTTCAACAGCCCAAGAAACGATTTCACCTTCCATGATTCCTTCACCAACGTTTGGTAAGGTAACTGTGAAGACATTTCCGCCTGTTGCTGGTGCTACTTCTGCTGCGACAACAGGTGCTGCTGCAACTTCTGGTGCTGCTTCAACTGGAACATCACCTTCAGTTAAGATTTCAATTAAGTTATCTCCAACTGTAGCAACTGTTCCTTCTTCTACAAAGATTTTTAAGATTTTTCCACTTACTGGTGATGGTACATCTTGAACCAATTTATCGTTTTGAATTTCTACTAATGTTTCGTCAATCGCGATACTATCGCCCACGCCGACGTTCCATTTTACGATTTCACCTTCGTTGATTCCTTCACCAACGTCAGGCATTTTGAAAATAAATGACATGCTTTGACCTCCTTAGTCGAATTTAAGTACGTTTAATACTTCTTCTGCAATATCTTCTGCATTTGGTAACCAGTCACCTTCAGCTAAACCGAATGCAAAGACTGTATCAGGAGCTGCGACACGTGCAATTGGAGCTTTTAAAGCTAAGATTGCATCACGACGTTCAGCAACTTCTGCCATAACGTTAGCTGCGATACCTGCTTGACGTTGTGCTTCTTGAACAACAACTAAGCGTCCAGTTTTCACAACTGATTTAACGATAGTGTCAACGTCAAGTGGTTGAACTGTTCTTAAGTCCACAACTTCAACTGAAACACCTTGTTCTTTTAATGTTTCTGCTGCAGCTAATGCTTCACGAACCATGTAACCGTAAGTTACGATAGTAACGTCTGTTCCTTCATGAGCTACTGCTGCTTTACCAAGTGGTAATGTGTAGTATTCTTCAGGTACTTCTGCTCTAAATGAACGGTATAGTTTCATATGTTCTAAGAATACAACAGGATCGTTGTCTTCAATTGAAGCAAGTAATAATCCTTTTGCATCATATGGGTTACTTGGAATAACAACTTTTAACCCTGGAGTTTGTGCCATTAATCCTTCAAGTGAGTC
This sequence comes from Erysipelothrix sp., assembly GCA_012512805.1. GTDB lineage: Bacteria > Bacillota_I > Bacilli_A > Erysipelotrichales > Erysipelotrichaceae > JAAZDN01. The sequence goes on from JAAZDN010000049.1 coordinate 17,280, forward strand.
AGAGTGTAACTCAGGAGCATGTACTCCCCCACCATATGGTGATCTTACAGTAATTGGCATTGTACGTGTTCCACCCATACGGTAGCGTGTACGTGACATTTGTGCTGCAATTGAATCCATAACTTCGTATACAAATCCAAAGAATTGAACTTCCATAATTGGACGGTATTGTTCAAGTGATAATCCGATTGCAAGTCCACCGATTACTGATTCAGCAAGTGGTGTATCGAAGACACGGTCGTCTCCATATTTTGCGTTTAATCCTTCAGTGGCTCTAAAGACACCACCGTTAACTCCAACGTCTTCTCCGAAAAGTAATACGTTTTCGTCTTTTTCTAATGCGTTATCTAAGGCGTTAGTAATCGCTTGTACCATTGTTAATTGTGCCATTGATTAATTACCTTCCTTTTCTTTGTATTTGTCAATTTGTTCTTGAGTAATTGGGTCTGCAGTTTCAAACATTGTTTCTAACATGTGTGAAACTTTTTGTTTTGGAGCTGCATCGGCTTGTGCCACTGCTGCTTGGATTTCTTCATCAAAGCGTGCAACAACTGCTTCTTCTTTTGCTTCATCCCATAGACCTTTTTCAGTTAAGAATTTACGCATTCTGATAAGTGGATCTTTTTTGTCCCATGCATCCATGTCTGCTTGTGTACGGTAACGTTTTGGATCGTCTCCTGACATTGAGTGAGCACCGAAACGTGATGTAATAGTCTCAATTAAAACAGGACCGTTTCCTGCTACTGCCCAATCACGAGCTGCTTTTGCTACAGTATAGACTGCAAGTGCGTCCATTCCGTCAACTTGAATTCCTGGAATTCCTGCTGCTGCTGCTTTTTGAGCTAGTGTAACGGCTGCAGTTTGTTTGTGACGTGGTGTTGAAATCGCATATCCGTTATTTTGAATAAAGAATACAGTGTTTACTTTGAATGCTCCACCAGTGTTAATACCTTCGTAGAAGTCACCTTGTGATGATCCACCGTCTCCAGTATATGTGAATGAAACTTGTTTTTTACCACGTTTTTTAAGTCCAAGTCCAGCTCCTGCTGCTTGAATGTATTGTGCCCCAATAATAATTTGTGGCGGCATTGCTTTTAATGATTCTGGATAATCGTTTCCTAAAACGTGTCCACGTGACCATAAGAACGCTTTGTCTAATGGAAGTCCGTGTAATACAAGTTGTGGAATATCACGATATCCTGGGAATAAGATATCTTCTTTATCTAATGCATAGTATGATCCGATTTGTGATGCTTCTTGTCCTGCAGTAGGTCCGAAGAATCCTAAACGTCCTTGACGCGCTAAGATCGTAGAACGATCGTTAAGTGCACGTGACCATAACATATCTTCAAATAATTTAACTAATGTTTCATCTGATAAATCAGGAAGTAAATCAGCGTTTACTACTTTCCCCTCTTCATCTAAAATTTGAACCATTTCATAGTTTTTAACAACCGACTTCAAATGAAGTTCAAAATCTAAAACACTCTTTTTGACACTTTTTTTATTTTTTGCCATAAAATCCACCTTTCTTATTCAAAAATGACTGATAGTATTTCCGCTTCCGTAATACTACCGAAATATAACTGTAAATCAAATGTTGCTAAGACTGCTTCAACATCTTCACGATTATAGCGTACGTTCTGTAATCGTTCTTCAATCGTTTCAACATCTTTAACACCTAAATAATCTCCTAAGAAACGAATGTGTTTAATGTGTCCCTCTTCCACAGCGAGTTGAACATTAACACTACCACCTGTAAATCGTTTTTCAGTTGAGACGTTGAATTCTGGTGAACTACCATAAACCCAATCCCATGTTCCAAAACGATTGACTGCTTCATATTCGATTTTAGCGATATCTGATTCGCTTAAAATAATTTCACTATCTTGCCCATTATTAGACAGGTAGTATTGAAGTGCTTCCCAAAACTTTTCTATTGTTGTTCCTTCAGGTAAATGTTCCTTGATGTTTGTAACACGTGAACGGACTGACTTAACACCTTTTGAAATGTATTTGTCAGGTATAACATTTAATGATTGAACCATATCTTCTAAGTTAACATCGAATAATAAAGTTCCATGATGCATTAAACGTCCGTTGCTCACTCGTTGAGCATTTCCCGAAATTTTAAGACCGTCAATTAATATATCGTTACGTCCTGATGCCTCAGCTGTAACTCCCATTGACGCTAGTGCATCAATAATTGGTTGAACATATTTTTTGTAGTCTACCTTGCTTGGATCATCAACGTTGATAATGAATGTGAAATTCAAGTTACCAAGATCGTGATAGACGGCTCCCCCGCCGGAAACGCGTCGCGCTACTTTAACCACTTTTTTATCGATAAATTCTTGATTGATTTCTTCAACCGTGTTTTGATTTTTACCAATGATTACAGCTGGAGCATTTCTCCATAGAAAGAAAAAGTCCTCATCTGTATCAATGTGGCGCATCGCAAATTCATCCAAAGCTAAGTTAAAATATGGATTTGTCGACTCATTAATAATGTACCGCATATAACCCCCTCCTATATTTTAATAAACAACAGTTAGACATTGCTAACTTCAAAGTGATTTTAACATTATAAACCGGTTTAGGTCAAATGATTTGCCTTATTTTGCGTGTGTTTCTAAACGGTTTTAACTTGTGCAAAAAGCCACAAAAATACTACAGTTTTTCCGTTGTAAAATGACAAAAACATGGACAAATGACATGATTTTTAATAAAAAAGTAAATTACAATATTTCAT
>JAAZDN010000050.1 GCA_012512805.1 Erysipelothrix sp.
AGTTCGTATCTTTAAGAAAACAGGAAAAGAATTTTAAAGGAGGGTATGTTAAATGAACAGATTAGAACAAAGATATAAAGATGAAGTAATTCCAGCTTTGGTAAAAGAGTTTAACTACACTTCAATTATGCAAGCTCCAAAGATTGACAAGATTGTTGTAAATATTGGAGTTGGCGATGCAATCGACAATGCAAAAGTATTAGACGATGCAGTGAATGAATTAACTCTAATAACAGGCCAAAAGCCAGTTATTACTATTGCGAAGAAATCAGTTGCTAACTTCAAATTAAGAGAAGGAATGGCAATTGGAACTAAAGTAACGCTACGTGGTGAAAGAATGTATGACTTTTTAGACAAGTTAATGAATGTTTCTTTACCAAGAGTTCGTGACTTTAGAGGTGTAAGTACAGATGCGTTTGATGGCCGTGGAAATTATACGTTAGGGATTAAAGAACAATTAATCTTCCCTGAGCTAAGTTTCGATGACGTCAAGAATACGCGTGGTATGGATGTTGTTATTGTAACAACAGCAGAAACAAATGAAGAGGGTCGTGCGCTACTAAGAAGTTTAGGCATGCCTTTTAGAAAGTAGGAAGACAAATTGGCAAAAAAAGCATTAATTGAAAAAAGCAGTCGTCCTCAGAAATTTAAGGTTCGTGAGTACACACGTTGTAAACGTTGTGGAAGACCGCATTCAGTTTTACGTAAATACAAGTTATGTCGTGTTTGTTTCAGAGAATTAGCTTATAAAGGGCAAATTCCTGGAGTAAAAAAGGCAAGCTGGTAATAGGAGGTAATGAAGATGAATGTTACAGATCCAATTGCAGACATGCTAACAAGAATTAGAAACGGCGTAAGAGCACGCCATGATATTGTAGAAATCCCAGCAAGTAAAATCAAAGTTGAAATTGCTGAAATTCTAAAACAAGAAGGATTTATTACAAGCTATGTAGTGTCTGGCGATTTAATGAAAACAATTACGGTAGTATTAAAATACGGCCCTAATGATGAGAAAGTTATAAAAAACTTAAAGCGAATTTCAAAACCAGGTTTGAGAGTTTATGCAAATGTCGATAATATCCCAAGAGTTCTTAATGGACTTGGAATCGCAATGATTTCAACATCACAAGGTATTATGACAGACAAACAAGCAAGAGCAAAACAAATCGGTGGAGAAGTTTTAGCATATGTTTGGTAATGGAGGAGTTAAATAATGTCACGTATAGGAAATAAAATTATTAATATTCCTTCAGGCGTAGAAGTTACCTTCACAGATAATAATGAAGCAACAGTTAAAGGACCTAAGGGAACTTTAGTTCAACAATTTATCGAAGAAATGAGATTTGATGTTGAAGATAATACAATTACTGTTGTTCGTCCAAATGAAACAAAAGCGATGAAGCAAATTCATGGGACAACTAGATCATTATTAGCTAACATGATTGAAGGCGTAACTGAAGGATTTAAAAAAGAATTAGAACTTGTTGGTATTGGATACCGTGCGGCAATGGCAGGTAATAAATTAACATTAAACGTAGGGTTTTCACACCCAGTAGAGTTTGATGTTGAAGAAGGCCTAACAGTAGAGGTTCCAAAAGTAACACAAATCATTATCACAGGTAATGATAAACAACGTGTTGGCGAGCTAGCAAGTAATATAAGAGCGACTAGAAAACCAGAACCATATAAAGGTAAGGGTATTCGTTATAAAGGCGAACAAGTACGTCGTAAAGAAGGTAAGACAGCTGCTAAGGCTGCATAGTGGGAAGGAGAAAATAGTATGATAAATAAAACATCAAGAAATAAACTAAGACAAAAAAGACATTTTAGAATTCGTCACAAAGTAAAAGGTACTGCTTCTCGCCCACGCCTTAATGTATTTAGATCAAATAAGCATATTCATGCACAATAAATTGATGATATGACAAAAAATACATTAGTTTCAGTTAACACATTAGAACTTAAACTGGAAAATGGCGGAAACGTTAAGGCTGCAGAGTTAGTCGGAACTGAATTAGCAAACCGTGCAAAAGCAGCTAATATAGAAGAAGTTGTATTTGATCGTGGAGGATACTTATAC
>JAAZDN010000051.1 GCA_012512805.1 Erysipelothrix sp.
CGATATGTATGTAGATTAGGAGAATAAAATGAAATTAAATGTCGCAATTATGTTTGGTGGAAAAAGTGTTGAACATGAGGTGAGCATCATCTCAGCGATGCAGGCAATCAATGCCTTAGATAAAACTAAGGTTAATGTCATTCCAATCTATATTAGTAAGGACAGTCAACTTTATAGTGGGGATTCACTTTTAAATATAGAGACATACTCTGATTTAGAACAGGCAAAATCTCAGTCAAATTCAGTATATTTATACAAGGATAAGAACAATGTCTATATGAATTTAATCAAACCAAAGTTGTTTAAAGAACAAAAACAATTGATTGATATTGTCATACCGATTATGCATGGTACATATGGTGAAGATGGGAAACTACAGGGATTTTTAGAACTTTTAGATGTTCCCTTTGCAAGTAGTGATACAACGGCTTCCGCAATCGGTCAAGATAAGGTCATTATGAAACATATTTTTCAAAATAGTGGACTTCCAATCGTTAACTGGTTTTGGTTATATGGATTTGAATTTAAGAATGATCAAACACCATTCTTAGAAAAAGCTGAAACCTTAGGCTATCCAGTTGTTATAAAACCAGCAAATCTTGGGTCTTCAATTGGGATTTCATTCGCCAAAAATGCAGATGAATTCATCGAAGCCATACATCTTGCCTCTGAGTTTGATGAAAAAATCGTCGTTGAAAAAGCAATTTCAAACCTTCGTGAAGTGAACTGTTCAGTACTAGGTGATGTCTATCATAATGAGGTCTCACTTATTGAGGAAGTAGGATCTAGTGCCGAATTACTATCGTTTGATGAAAAGTATTTATCAAATGCTAAAGGTTCGAAAATGCAAGGAATGGCAAGTACAAAACGTGACGTACCCGCACAATTAAGCAGTGCGTTGGAAGCAGAAGTACACCGTCTATCAAAGGCCGTTGTCCATTCATTAAATTCATCGGGAATTTGTCGTATTGACTTTATGATAGATGCGATTACTGATGCGATTTATATTAATGAAATCAATACAATGCCTGGATCACTAGCCTTTTATCTTTGGGCTGATAAGGGCGTCGACTTTAGCCAAATTATGGGCAACCTTATTCAACAAGCGATTGATCGCAAACGTCGTTCAGATCAAAGAACAACAACCTATGCTTCAAATATTTTAAGCAACTATGCTGCAAATGGATCAAAGGGTAAATTAAAAATGTAAGTAAAAACAACCGACAAAATTATCGGTTGTTTTCTTTTGGCTACTATTTTTTCTTTGCTTCTTTTTGAACCTTAACAATACGATCTTCAAGAGCTTGTAGAGCCTTTGTTGGAACAGCGTATGTTTCACCATTGTATAAAATGACTTCTGTTGCGAGACCCAAACGTTTTACTCTAAAGTTTTTAACACTACTGTATCTAAAGTAATCTGTATTGTGGAAGATACCTTGATCATTGTAGTATGTCGTATGTATGACTGAGCTTTTGACGATGTCAGTTGCTGCTGTAACGATGAATACCGCAAGGACTAAGATCCAAATAATAAACTCATTTTCAGTATAATTATCACGACTTAATAAGAGCATGATCAGCCATCCAGATGCTGCTAACAGTGTGATGACATAGAGAATAACGGTTTTCCAACCCGTATACATTTTCTTGAAATCACCACGATGGTTTATATTGTCAAGTGCTTTTTTATGTTCCATAAACATCTTAAAGCGGTTGAACAGCGTCATAAAGATAAGTCCGACGGTTAAAAGAATTACTAATAAATTACTATCCATATTATCACCTTTTTCAATTATAGCATAAATAAATGTAAAATATTCTTAAATAGTAATCTTAAAGTTCTTGTGGTAGAATAAACTTAGTAATCAGAAGGGGAGTATTTTATGTTAAGAAAAAGAGTTCAAGAAGCAATTACACAATTGTTTGAAGAAGTAAGTACAAAACAAGATGAAGCAATCACTCATGCTGCAGCAGCATGTAGTTCAGCAATTAGAAATGGACACAGTGTTCATTTATATGATACAGGGCACATCATTGATTCAGAATTATTTAACCGTGCAGGAGGATTTGCATTATTACGTCAGTTTAAATATAACTTAAATGTAGTGAATGGAGCACGCCAACAAGATCATCTTGAAGACGTAAAGGATCGTAACATGGAAGGACTCGCAGCCTTTGCACTAAAACAAGCAAATATATATAAGGGAGATATCTTATTTATTGGATCAGTATCAGGTATATCATTTAACGTCGTGGATCTTGCACTTGCGGCAAAAGAAATGGGAATCACTGTTATTGTCTTATCTGCACTTTCATATTCAAAAACATTAAACTCATTACATCCATCAAACAAGAAATTGTATGAACTTGGTGATATTGTTATTGATAACTGTGCACCTATTGGTGATGGAATGTTAGAGATAGAAGGTATTGAACAAAAGTTTTTACCAGCATCAGGACTTTCAGCAGCCTACATTATGTGGCTCATTATGGCAGATACTCTTGAAACACTCTTAGAACATGACATTACTCCTGGAATATTGGGAAGTGTGAACTATCCACCAAATGTTGAATACAATATTAACTTGGAAAAAATATATCAAGATAAGGGGATTTAAATGAAAGATACACAACCAATACTTAACAATACAGAAGGCACTTATATTAAAACAGTCCATAATAAACCAATCATTGTTTTTATCGCAATTGTATTCGTGGGCGTGTTATTAATCGTCTTAGCGAATGTACTCATGAAACTCTTTGGTGTCGTGTTTATTATCTTTGCAATTTTTGTTTATAAGCGTTTTAATAAACGTGATGTTGCAGATATTTATGAAGAGTTCATTATCATCCATAATGAAGATGATACAAAGACTAAAATTAAGTGGGAAGACATTAAAACATGGGATATTAAAATCTCAAGTCATGTTGAAGATGAATTAACAATAGAAATGAATGATGAAGAAATTCATCGTGTGTTCATGGTTGGAATTAGTAAGATTTCAGTGTACTTTAAAAAGTATGCCTTTGATAAGAACTATCGTGAACAAGTGAAGGCACGTGAAAATGCCAAGGGAAGTTCATTCCCATTTACGAAGAAGGGAAGATAATATGAGTTTAGAAGAAAACGTATTAAAGTATGGAGTCTCAGGAGGTATTCGTTATCGTGAGCCAGAAAAGTTGTACTTTCTAAATGTTATTAGTAAAGATTTTCAAGAACTGGGATATAATGTTCAAATTCTTAAGAAGGAAAACAAACGATTTTCAGGTATTAATGCCTACATTGGGGATCTTGCAAAGGCAAAACATCTTGTTATTGCGCCCTACGATACAACCGTCAATTCATTAAATACAGACATGAAGTTTTATCCTTTTGATAATATGGGGACTCAAAAAGGCTTGTATGAAAAAATACGCTTTAAAGCACTTCGATTTTTTCTTGGTGTTGTCTTACTATTATTTCTTGTGCTTAACTTTATTTCAGTATCACCAAAGCTCTTTCAAATCATTGCGATCAGTACTTTAGCAATTGCAACCTTTATTACGTACATCATGTTAAAAGGGAGACCAAATTCAGTGAGTGCTAACTTAAATACGTCGGGGGTACTCGCACTATTAGAACTTGCTAAAGAACAACCGAAGCATACGGCCTTCATATTAGTTGATCGTGAGTTCGTTGATCATCTTGGTCATGTCATGATAAATGAAGCTCTACCAACAACCTTAGATGATAAATCAATTATCCATTTAAATGGTATTGGAAATGGTGAGCATATTGTTATCGCTTCCAAAGAAGAACATGTTAAAATGGCAAGGAATGTAGCAGCCAACCATAAGGTTAAACTCTTTGCGCTTGACGATTATGGACTTTCAGAACATGCATTAAAATATTACGATAAGGCAATCTCAATTTCAGTCTGTGATGAATTTAATGGACGCTATGAAATAAGTAATGTTATGAATGATCAAGACGTTAAGATTGATGAAGCACAATTCAATAAGGTAGTGAGTATTGTAAGTCAGTATTTGAAAACTCATTAGGCACTAAAGTTTTACTAGATTTAACTAAAGTTTTACTTAAAAATACAGATATTGCTTTACATGACAAAATGTAAGTGCTACAATGTGTATATAGTGAAACCGCTTTACAACATAAAAGTTTTACTTGAGGGAGGTAAATATATGAAAATAGTAAATATCAGAATAGATGAACGATTAATTCATGGGCAGGTTGCTGCTTATTGGACTCGTAATCTAAATGCGCATAGAATTCTAGTCATTGATAACTTCGCTGCGAAGGATCAAATTCAAAAGATGGCATTGAAAATGGCAACACCTGGTGGTGTTAAGCTTTCAATCTTATCTGTTGGAACGGCTGCTAAAAATTTAATAGATGGCAAATACGAAGGTGAAAATGTATTTGTAATAGTTCGTAATCCGAAAACGCTTCTAGAAGTTTATGAAGCAGGATATAAGATGGATGTTGTTAACGTTGGTAACATGTCATCGAAATTCGGAAGTGTACAAGTCAGACGTACAGTAGGAGTAACGAAGGAAGATGTTGAAGCGTTTAAAGCTTTAATTGAACTTGGCGTTAAGTTTACTGCACAGATGATTCCAGATGATGAAATTGTTGATTTCGCGCCAATAATCTTGGACGAAGGTTTATTCGCGTAAAATCTATAATTTAAAAATGCTAAAAAGGGAGGCAGAATTATGTCAGATTTAGGTATTTTACAAATACTATTCTTAACAATTTATTCTGGTGTAGCACAGGTTGATGCGTTGTCATTCGGCTTTGGGCTAAACGGAATTATCCAAACGGGTGTTGTTACAGGATTAGTAGTTGGCCGTCCAGAATTAGGACTTCTAGTCGGTGGTACGTTACAATCATACGCTTTAGGTATAGGGACGTATGGTGGAGCTTCAATTCCAAACTGGACATCAGCAGCAATGTTGGTTACAGCGTTAGGAACAAGTATTGATCAAGCAGAATCACTAATTACATTAATTGGTGTTCCGCTAGCAGCATTAGGTGTACAATTCGACGTTATCGGAAGAATGTCAAACACATTATTCCAAAGACGTGCAGACGTGTATGTTGAAGCTGGGGACTTAGCTGGAATTGCACGCATGAACTTAATGGGAACATTACCTTGGTCATTATCAAGAGCAATCCCAATGTTCGTTGCATTATCAGTTGGACCTGCTGCAGTTACAGGAATCACAACATTTATTGCTGATTATGTACCATGGTTAACAGGTGGATTCGCTGTTGCAGGTAGAATCTTACCAGGTATCGGGTTTGCAATTTTACTTAAATACTTACCAGTTAAACGTCACTTTACGTGGTTAATTGTTGGATTTGTCTTAGCTGCATATTTAAATATGTCAGTATTAGGAATCTCACTAATTGGTTTAGGTGCTGCGTTAATTGTTTATCGCAACAACTTAGAAGCTCAAAATGTTGTAGCAACAGGTGGAGCATCAGTTGAATTTGGAGGAGACGACGAATATGACGAATAAGAGATATACAAAAGCTGAATTAAAAAAATTACACTGGAGTAACATCTGGAACATGCAAATTGGATGGAACTATGAAAGAATGCAAGGGTTAGGATACCTTACTGCAATGCTTCCAGTTCTTAAAAATTCATACGGGGATAACCCAGAATTAATGCAAAAAGCACTACGTGTTCATTCACAATTCTTTAATACTCAACCAGCAATGGCTGATATTATCGTTGGTATGAACATTGCCTTAGAAGAAGATGCAGGCGGAGCAGACGTTATTGATACTGCAGCAGCAATCAAAACTTCATTAATGGGGCCATTCGCTGGTATCGGAGACACTGTCTTCGGAATGATCGCTTCAACAATTGTTGGATCACTAGCAGTAGACTTCTCAGTAACAGGTAGCTACATTGGATTATTCCTATTAGTTGCTTGGGCACTTATTGTTTTATTTGTAATTCGTCCAATTTTCTTTAACTTAGGTTACAAACAAGGTACAAACTTAATTACTACATTAGGTGGACAATTAAACGCATTTACGGATGCTGCATCAGTTTTAGGGATTACTGTTATCGGTGGTATGACTGCTACAATGGTAAACTTAAGATTCGGTGGTATCTTAAAAGGTGTTAAAGCTACAAAAGAAGTCGATGGTGCACTTGTACCAGATTACTTCATTAACTTCCAAACTGATTTATTTGATAAATTAATGCCTAGATTTGGATCTATATTATTAGTGGGAGTAGCTTACTACCTATTAGGTAAAGAAGGTATGAACTCTAACAAACTAATCTTAGGTACTATTCTAGTATGTTTAATCCTAGCAGCTGTAGGAACATACACACCAGTAAACATTTTAGTTTAATAGAAACTAGATTTCTAAAAGGGAAGTTTACTTCCCTTTTTTATTTTAAAAGGAGATAAAAATATGAGAGCATTTTTAATTGTAAGTCACGGTGATCTTGCAGCAGGTATGAAAATGTCCGTTGAAATGGTCGCAGGTGAACGTGAAGAAGTTTACTCACTTGGATTAACACCAGCAGGAGGACCTGCAGAACTCGAAGAAAAACTGGATAACCTCTTACCAGAACTTGAAAAATATGAAGATATTTTTGTATTCACAGACTTATATGGTGGATCACCAGGAACAACCGTGTTCATGCGTTTAGCGATGGATCCACGTGTAAGTATTATTTCAGGCGTTAACTTCCCTATGGTATTAACCGCAGTCTTAACACCAGGTGTAGACGCAGAATTCTTAATCAATGAAGCAAGAAATGGAATACTTGACTTGAAAGCTTCACTAACAGGAATGGACGACGAGGAAGACGAATAAAATGCAAGCAGATACTGTGTATGAAACGTTACAACATCTTATAGATGAAGATATCGTCATGGGCCTGGTCTCTGCTTTTGTAACAAAGAAGAGTCGTGAGCTCTTTTTTATTGGTAAGGCAGACGAAGACACAATGGTATCAGTAGAAACAATTTATGACATGGCTTCAGTCAGCAAGGTCATTGGAACAACAACTGCAATATTAAAGTTGATTGAAGATAAGAAATTATCCCTTGATACTTTAGTAAAAAGTATACTACCAGCATACCGTCATCATTCAACGATACAAGATCTACTCACACATCAAAGTGGACTGCCAGCCGATGATAAGGCCTATAGACAAACACATAATAGAGAAGAGTTTACACAGTTTGTCTATGACTTAGAACTTGAGTATACACCACGTACAAAGGTTGTCTATAGTGATTTCGGATTTAATGTACTTGGTTTTATTATTGAACATTTTGAAGGTGATATTGAATCATACTTGCAAAACATTCTTTTTAAACCTCTGCATATGCATTCTTCCACATATTGTCCTGAAACATTAGATCAAGACTTAATTGCTCCAAGTGAGATGCATGCTGAGCGTGGTTTAATAAAAGGGATTGTTATGGACAATAAGGCCTTACGACTTAATGGAAAAAGTGGAATTGCTGGCTTATTTAGTAATATTAATGATGTTTCAAACTTTGTTCAAATGCTATTAAATGGTGGTACATTATTTAATAAGCAAATTCTAAAAATCGAAACCATCGATCTTTTAAAACAAAGTTTTACACAAGGACTCGATGTCGACCGTACACTTGGCTATGCTCGTAAAGATCCAAGTTTTAATCAGGGTCAACAAAGCAGTGATATGATCATTTATCATACTGGCTTTACAGGACCAAGTATTCTCATCGATTTTAAGCGAGAAGTGGCCATTGTATTGCTATGTAATCGAACATATCCTACACGTGAGAATACAAAAATATTAGAGTTTAGAGGACAATTAATGGATGCGCACTATCAATTAATCAAATAAGCGTATTGTAATTGCCCAAAGTAAAATAATGGCTTAAAATAGGTATATAGAGAGAAGGCAAATTATGATAATTCAAAGTAAACGTGTTTGGCTTGGGGGACAATTTTTAAGTGCTCAAGTTGAAATTAAAGATGATAAGATCGTTAACGTATATGCATACGACAGTAAAGATGTAGACCAAGACTATGGAAACCAACGTCTTGTTCCTGGATTTATTGATGTCCATACCCATGGTGCATATGGTTTTGATACAAACGATGCGAATGTTGAAGGTTTAGAATTATGGATGAGTAAACTTCCTGATGAGGGTGTTACAGGCTTTTTACCAACAACGGTCACACAGAGTGAAGAAGTACTTTTAAATGCTGTTGCGAACGTTGCGAAGGTTAAGAATTTAAATTTAAAAGGTGCTGAAATATTAGGAATCCATTTTGAAGGTCCATACTTAGATATGACCTACAAGGGAGCACAACCACCACAACATATTGTTCCACCAACCATTGAACAATTTAAAAAATTCCAAGATGCAGCTGAAGGAAATATTAAAATCATTACGATGGCAACAGAACATGATCCAGACTTTGCACTGACACAATATTTATCACAAAACAATGTCCTCGTATCACAAGGGCATACGGGTGCTAATTATGAACAAGCAGTTTTAGGCATTGCGAATGGAGCAGGCTCATTTACCCATTCCTTTAACGGTATGACAGGACTTCACCACCGTGATCCAAACGTAGCAGGTGCAATCATGCGCAGTGATGTCTTTGCGGAAATTATCTCAGATACGCGCCATGTCCATCCGGCAGTAGTCCACAGTCTCTTTACAACAAATCCAACAAATCTATTATTAATCACAGATTCACTCTCCCTTAAAGGTATGCCTCAAGGTGATTATGAACTTGGTGGCAATAAGATTGTCATGGATGAGTTTGGAACAGCCTACCTTAGAGGAACGAAGACCATCTCAGGTTCAACATTGAAAGTAAATGAAGGATTACGTCGCTTAGTTGAAGATGTACTCGTACCATTTAACGTTGCACTCGATGCCGCTACAATCAATCCAGCACGAGCACTAAATGTTGATGATCGTAAAGGTAAGATTAAGGTTGGCTATGATGCAGATATCGTTGTCTTAGATGATGATTATGCTGTAGTACAAACATACGTTCGAGGAAATGCACAACTATAAACAGTAACAATATACATTTTAAACAGAGAAGAAGTGATGAACTTCTTCTTTAGTTTACCCACAAATATACTTAAAGTAATCTTTGTTGAAAACGCAATCATTGGTCTATACAATTGAAAAATTGCATGCTACAATTTAGTTGAACATAGATTTAGATAACAAATGAAAGGTTGATATTATGCGAATAAGAAGTGAACGTGTTTACATCAATGAACAGTTGGTTCCAGCTGTTATAGAGATTGAAGAATCAATCATAAAAGCGATACTACCGTATACAAGTGACTATGATTTTGACTATAAAGATGCAATGATTTTGCCTGGATTTATTGAAATTCACTCACACGGCTATGCAGGACATAATGCAAACCGTATTACTCATGAAGGGCTACAAGTGTGGGCGAATAGTTTAATTAGCGAAGGGGTGACTTCAATACTTGCGACAACCGCAACTCAGGGCTATGATGACAATATTAAAACACTCAAAACAATCAGCGACTACATTAAACAGCCGTATGATCATGGTGCACAGTTTATCGGTATTAATGTTGAAGGAAACTTTATTGATCATCAGTATCGTGGTGCTCAAGATGAACGTCATATTGTAGTACCCAATGTGGACGTCTTTAATGATTATTATGCTGCGAGTCAAGGTCTTATTAAATCGGTCATTTGTGCAGTTGAGCATGACGTAGACTATGCTTTTACAAAGTCAGTGAGTGATTTAAATGTTGCGGTCTCAGTGGGTCATTCTAATGCAACACTTGCTGAAGTTAAGGCCGCAATATCATATGGTTTAAAAGGGGCAACACATACAGGAAATGGAATGCGTCCCTTCCATCATCGTGAACCAGGAGTCTTTGGTGCTTCTATGAATCAAGAAGCACTCTATGCAGAAGTTATTGTAGATGGCCATCATCTTCATTTTGACACGGTAAATATTATTGCCCGCTTAAAGGGTAAGGATAAGTTGATCCTAGTGACGGATTCGAGCTCATATAAGGACTTTGAAGGTAAAGAAGCGGGATATGAACGGTTTATAGGTCCAGATAATACGATACGCGATGCATCGGGTAATTTATCGGGTTCAAATTTACGCTTTAATGAGGGCGTGTACAATGCGATCAATAAGGCCAAAGTAGAGTTCACTACTGCAATTAATGCTGCTACAATCAATCCCGCAACCTACTTAAATATACATGAGCATAAGGGATTGATTAAGCCCTTCTATGATGCAGATATTATTATTGTGAATGATAAATTTGAAGTGTTAGAGATGGTTGTTGCGGGGAAAAAACAAGGTCAATCTATATAAAAGTGCTTTGATATGTTAAAATATTATGAGGTGATACAATGATTGATTTACGAATAAGTTCAATATTAGGTGATGGAGATATGAGTGTCTTTCGTCTTATTGAAACATTAAAAGAAAACCCTTTAAAGTACTTTTCGATAGTGGATTTAAATCATGCCTTGGCATATCGCATCATTGAAAAAGAAGGCTTGGATAATTTAATTACAGGTGCAAGTTTTAAGGTGTCATATAAGGATGAAATTATTCATATATTAGGATATGATATTGATACTGAAGCACTCAATGTTTTGTACGAGGAAAAATTTCCAATTGAAGTAATAGAAAAAGGCGAGCGAGCGATCTCTAACTTTTTAATAAAGGTATTTCAAGAGGATGGATATACGATTGACGACAGTGACTTTCGATTTGACAAGATTGGTGTAGCGATTGAACAAGTGTATGCAGCAGTGATGTATATGAATCCACAGTTTGAATATCGCACACTTCGTGATTTTAAAAATCATGGCATTAACAATCAATCAAGCAAGTACTACTATAATACTGTGGAAACATGCTTTAGTGTCAATGAAGCCGTAGCACTCATTCATAGTCTAAATGGTAAGGCCTTCTTAGCCTGTCCCTTTGAATATCGTCGTGATGTGGCGGGACTCTTAGAAATGGTCATTGAACACAACCTAGATGGTGTTGAGGTCTTCCATGCTTCAAGTTCTCAAGTAAACAGTATGAAATTGATTGAATTTTGTATTATGAATAAGAAGTTGGCATCGATTGGTAGTGGATTTAAAGGGAGTGATCAATTGATTCCATGGGGAGTTTATGTTGATGAACAAATTTTGGAGTTAAAGTGTTTTGATTGGATAATGAAAAGAGGAGAAAAGAATGATTAAAGCATATTTCGCAAGTCCTTTATTTAATGATATGGAACTGATGTACAATGAGAAGCTTGCACAAAGTATACGAGAAGCTAACCCACAACTTGTAATGTATGTACCTCAAGAGAATATGGCAATTAACGATAAGAGTCTTTATGCCGATAGTCAAATGATTGCTCAAGGGGATAATGATCGTTTACTTGAAAGTGAATTATTGATTGCGGTTTTAGATGGTGTCAGCATTGATGTTGGTGTCGCAACAGAAATAGGAGTTGCTTACGCAAAAGGGATGAAAATCTTAGGCTTATATACAGACACACGCCAAGGACATACCGCTACAGATGAAAAGATAAGTGCACTAAGAGAAGAAGTGGCAGAAAATCAATTTCATTATGTAAACTTATTTACAGTGGGATGCATTAAAGCCAATGGTAAGATTTGTACAAGTGTTGAACAATTAAATGATGAAATAACAAACTATATAAATAATAAGTAAAAAAAAGACCATGAGTGGATCAAAGTATTGATCATTCATGGTTTTTAATTATTCGATATCTTCGTTTTCAGTATGACCACGATACTTACTTAACCACCGAAATGGTGCTGTATTCAGCGTATTAAAGTGTAGGTTAATACCTATTGGATAATAATAACGTGCCTTTGTGAAGTCACTGCCAGCACTGGCATATAAGTTATAGTGTTCCGCAATATCCAATAGTTTTAATGATTGGTAAATCGCAGCCTTCGTATGGAAGACTTCAAGTCCATCAAGACCGAGCGGAATAAGTTTTTGAATCAAATCATCAACGTTAACGCCATACTCATAAGGATGGGCTAAGAAGACTAAACCTCCCGCTTCCTTAATTAAGTTCACAATATCTTTTAAGGGAATGAGTGATTCACTTTCATCAATGAAATAATCACTAAAGGGATTACTTAAGCCATTACGATAAAAGTTATTATAGTTTAAGAATGGAAAATCTGGATTATTCTTTTTAGCATTAAAGTATACGAGTTTCTTACTGATTCCTTTTTCAACTAAGGTTAATTGTAAATCATCACCAAGTACAATATTATTCTTATGCATTACTTTTTGGAGTTGATCATACAGTTTATATTCATTTTTTTCTACGGCTTCCTTTGTATAATGAGCATAGTAGAAGTTATTGATAATTTTTGGATTGACTTCATATCCAATGATATCAATTAAGAGGCCATCAATCACAGTTGTAAAGACAACCCCACTTACAAGATTATCGTGTTTTACAAGGTCAATATTTTCATATGCAAGGCAGTGATCATTGTCAACAATAGAAAAAACTTCAAGCTTTTTAGCTTTCTCAAAGATTTCATCAACGGTGAGTTCTCCAGAACTCAATTTACTATGGATGTGTAAATCAATCATAAGCGCTCCTTTATGTGTAGTTCAATTATAACATAATCACCAACTTTTAGGCTATCTCATCAGTATCATTTGTGCTATAGTAATAGGGATTATACAATACAGTTAATGTGGATTATGGAGGATTAAAATGTTAATTGCAATAGGGATGATGTTCATTGTTGGCATAAGTTTAAAACGTATTTTCGAGTGGTTTAAACTACCAGGCTTACTCGGTTTAATGGTTACAGGGATCATATTAGGACCAATGGTCTTAAATCTATTTCCACAAGCATTTATGGATGTTGCGAATCCATTACGACAAATAGCGCTCATCATTATTATATTTAGAGCAGGGTTAGGATTAAATATAAAACAGTTAATTAAAAATAAAAGGGCAGTCATCTTGTTGTCATTTGTTCCCGCTCTCTTTGAAATATTTGCAATCATCATTTTAGCAACGACCTTCTTAAACTTAGAAGTACTCGATGCTGCGATATTAGGATGTGTATTGGCTGCGGTATCACCGGCTGTGCTTGTTCCAAGTATGTTGAAATTAATAAAAGAAAAATATGGAGCGAAAAAAGGCATACCAGATATGATAATGAGTGCTGCATCAGTGGATGATATCTTTGTCATCAGTATATTTCTAGCACTCATTACGCTAAAGACAAACAACACTGCCGTCGATTTAAGTGTCCTCTTTAAAATTGTATCGACGATTGTACTTGGAATATTTCTTGGATATCTTAGTGGTAAGGTATTCAATGTTATTTCAAAGTATCTCAAATTATCAAACATATATGTGGCACTTTCTTTCTTAGGCTATTTCTTAATACTTACTGAACTTGAAAGTATACTCGCGCCAATCCTTAGTTTCTCAAGTCTTTTGGCAATCATGAGTTTTGGTGTCGTTATTGAAGAATCAGTAAAAATACAGGTGAATCACATCTTCGATAAGGGATGGAGTATCTTTGAAATTGTTCTATTTGTCCTCATTGGATCACAGTTGAATTTAAACTACTTAGGCATTTATTCACTATATCTTATACTCTTCATTATTTTGGGTGCACTGATCATTCGTATTGGTGGTGTCTTTGTGAGTTTGATTGGATCTCCATTAAATCAAAAAGAAAAATTATTTGTGGCCCTCAGCTATACCCCCAAGGCGACGGTTCAAGCAGCGATTGGTCCCATTCCCATAGCGATGGGAATAAGTAGTGGTTCGCTCATTCTAACCTTTGCGATCATCGCAATACTAGTCACAGCACCCTTAGGATACTTCCTTATTAATATAAGTTATAAACGTTTATTGACACAATAGAGAAAGAAGGATAATCATGCTTAAAATATACATTGATGAATCAGGTAGTTTAACAGAGGCAAATCATCATCCCGGTCAACATTATTTTAATGTCGGTATGATTATTGTTCGTAATGATGAACGCTTCATTAAACGTCACCGTCAATTTATTAAACAATATAAACAAGATATTATTAAACAACATCAAAAATCAAAGTATAAGAATATGTTTTATAAGCATGGCAAGTTTAAAGAATTAAAAGGATCAAGTTTAGATCTGGACTTTAAACTCAAGTATCTGAATTATATGCATACAAAAGAAGAAGTGGATTATGCAATTATTAAAGTATCTAATTTAGATGTTGATCCTCGCTTCTTTAAGAATAATGCACAATCCTTTAACTTTATAATTAAGTTAGCACTTATTGAACTTGCAAAGTTAAAGAACTATCATGTTGAGGATCTCCACATTGATATTGATAATCAAAACATTCGCTTTGAAAAACACGAACTCTTAGAAGATTATTTAACGATGGAACTTGTTCTTGGTGAGAAGGTATACAATAACATTGAAGTGGAGTACTATGAATCACATAAGAATATTGGCGTTCAAGCAGCCGATATACTTGCGAATACTTACTTTGGAACCATTGGACAAAATGGAAAGTATCGTGAAGCAATTGATCAGCTCATTGATGATAAAAAAATCATCCTAGAATTTCTCTATCCACAGCATAAATGAGATTTTATTCTTTTAAAATGAAAAGTAATGAGTCTCAAAAAATCTAATATATTTGACTAAAATCAAATCAATTGATATTATACTTATGACGATAGCCCTCAGGGGCAGGAACTTAGGTGGTTAGAAATAACTACCTTTTTCTGTGTTTTGATAATTGACCATATTATATTTGTTCATTTTGTTATCAATTTTACTCCATCATTAAACCTCTTCTGTTGACAAATGAGCATTGTATGCTAAAATAAATGTATCAAGTAAGTCCATAAACGTGCCATTTTAAAGGTAAGTGTTATCATCTAGCATCACGTTGTGGCAGGATCAAAACCGTATTCACTGAGTACGGTTTTTAAATGCAAAAAAAGAAAACTTGGGAGTCTTCTTTAAAAGTAATATTTAATTTTTAATAAATGCTACGAATTTGCTACGAATGTGCTACTAATTTAGCTTAAGCCTTTATACACGGTGTTTTTAATATGTTGGCGCGCCCGGCAGGGATCGAACCTGCAACCCCTTGGATCGGAACCAAGTACGCTATCCATTGCGCCACGGGCGCCTATGAAGGCTTAAGCGCTCACTTAGCGTATGCTAAGCGAGAAGACTTTTTGCGATTATTGTAATGATGATAATAATTCCAAGTACAATACGGTAGTATCCAAATCCTGTAAAGTCATGTTTTCTGATGTATTTTAATAAATTCTTAATAACAAACATTGATACAACATATGAGACGATCGTTGCGACTAATAGTAGGATGACTTCACTTAAGGTGAAACTAAGTCCAACCTTTAAAATATACTTTAATAGTTTTAATCCACTAGCACCTAGCATTGCTGGAATTGCTAAGAAAAATGAAAACTCTGCAGCTACAGTTCGTGATAAACCTAAGATACTTGCTCCAATAATAGTAGCACCAGAACGTGATGTTCCTGGAATGACTGCAAGTGCTTGGAAACATCCAATGAGTAGGGCAGTTTTTATATCTAAACTACGCATCGATTTTATTTTTGGATCACGTGTTTTATTATAGCGTTCAACGACAATAAAGAGAATCCCATATAAAATTAAGGTAAAGGCAATAATTGCAGGATTATCTGGAATAAAGTCATCAAAGAGTGCTACAACAATGAGTGGTAATGATGCTACAACAATCATAAACCATAAACGGTACGTGCTCATTTTTTCCTTCTCATCCTTATCCTTAGCGAAAGGATTTAATTGACTAAAGTAGAGAATAAGCACCGCCATAATAGAACCTAATTGAATAACAACTTCAAATAAATCCCAGAATGCAGGTGTAACATCTAACTTGATTAAATCATTCAGTAAAATTAAGTGGGCAGTACTACTAATAGGTAACCATTCGGTTATCCCTTGAACAATCCCTAAGATAAGGGCTTTAATTATTTCGATCATAAGTGGCTCCTTTTAAACTCTTTATTTATTATATCAAAGTTTACTTAAGAAAACTTAATTATATCTTAATTCAATTGAAATATGTGGCTATGTAAAATAGAAAGAAATAATTTAAATATTAAGAATGAATGATTTAGATATGTTCACAATACGTTTAATTTTTTGTAAATGTATTGTAAAGGTATTTTTAACATTTTGTGTTTGAAAGTATTACTTGAAGACATATGTTAAAATGGTACGTATGAAATGAGGGTTATTATGGAACTATTAGAAACAATATTAAATCATACATCTGTACGTCATTTTGAAGATAAGAAATTAGAACAAGATCTTAAGGACAAATTAGTCAAAGCAGCCCAGAGTGGATCATCTTCGAACTTTGTCCAAGCATATTCAATCATTGAAGTATCTAATCCTGAAATTTTAGAAGCGATACAAGTATTATCAAACAATAGTGGCTCTATTGTAAAGAGTGGGGTCTTCTACATATTTGTTGCGGATTTAAATCGAAACTATCAAATTTCAAAGGAAACCAATACTGATTCAACTCCCTTTAAATCAATGGATGCATTGCTTGTTTCAATTGTTGATGCAACGATTGCGGCTCAAAATATGATGCTCTATGCGGAGTCCATCAATCTTGGTGGCTGTTACATCGGAGGTATTCGTAATGACCTCTTTAGTATTGCGAACTTACTGAAACTTCCAAAATATACACTGCCAATATTTGGATTAACACTCGGCTATCCACAAGATAAAAATGAAGTAAAACCAAGGCTTGCTCAGAACGATATCGTTCATCTTGATCACTATGAACTTATGGATAAATCAAGTTTAGAAGCATACAATAAGAAAATGGAACACTATTATCAGACACGTGAACATAGTGCTTTAAATACAAACTGGAGTACAAAGATTCAAGATTACTTCAAAACTGATAAACGACCTGATACACTGGCTTTTATTAAACATCAAGGTTTCAATATTGAGTAAAACGAAGGGATATATGACAATATCTCTTTTTTAGTGTTTAAATTCACACTATTTACTGAAAACGATATTAAAGTACACTCTTAATGTGCTATAATGTGAGTCATAGTGGGGGCCTAGAAGAAATAGAGGAGCTTTTAATATGAAAAAAGTAATTGTTATCGGAGCGGGTGTGAGTGGACTTGCCAGTGCTATCGATTTACTAAGTAAGGGATATGAGGTAGAACTCTTTGAGAAACAATCTGGACCAGGTGGTAAAATGGATCAAATACAATCAAATGGATTTACCTTCGATATTGGTCCATCAATTGTGATGATGCCCGATATATATAAAGAAGTCTTTACGAAGGCGAATAAGCGTTATGAAGATTACATAGAATTTATCCGTTTGGATCCATCTTTAACAGTATTCTTCCATGATGAAATGGATTATAGTTTGGATGTATCGTGTGATATGAGTCAATTTATACCAATGTTAGAAAAGATCAATCCCAAAGATGCACATGGTTTTTTACGCTATCTTGAAAATATATACGGAAGATATCTCAACGCAAAGGAGAACTTTATCTTAAAGAGTTTTAATCATCCACGTGATTTCTACAATCTAAAAACTCTACATAATGCCTATAAGTTAAAAACCTTTAACAGTGCCAGTGCTTCTATTGAGAAATATGTTGACAGTAAATATATTAGTCAAATGTTAGCCTTTCAAACCTTATATATTGGTGTCTCTCCAAACAATGGACCATCCTTATATACAATCATTCCAATGATAGAAATGTTCTATGGTGTGTATTATCTTAAAGGTGGGATGCATGCAATGGCGAAGGCAATGGAAAAACTATTTCTAGATTTAAATGGAGTCATTCACTACAATCATCCCGTCAGTGAAATACTTATTGAAAATAAGCAGGCGGTTGGTATTATCGCAAATGATCAAAAAGTAATGGCCGATAAGATTGTATGCAGTGCCGATTTTCCTTATGTGATGAAATCACTCATCAAAGATGATAAAGATAAAGGGAAGTATGTTGATCAAAAAATAGATCGCATGAAATACTCATGTTCAACCTTTGTCATGTATGTTGAAACATCACGTAAGTATGAAAATGCACACGTTCATAACTTTGTTATCGCAAATGCCTTTGAAGAAAATATTAATCAAATCTTTAATGGTGAGCGCATTAATGATCCCTCATTTTATGTGTACATCGCTTCTAAAATTGATGAAAGTATGGCACCTAAAGGACAAGATGGCTTGTATATTTTAATACCGGTTGCGGAGCATTCCGTTAGTCAAGAAGACTGGGATGAACATACAAAAGCCTATTTTAAAGAAATAGTCTTAAAAAAACTTGAAAAAACTGAGACATTTAAAACGATTCGTCAAGATATTAAACATATTTCATATATGAGTCCTGATGATTTTTCAGAAAAATACAATGCATACAATGGTGCCTGTTTTGGACTGCAGCCCATTTTAAAACAAAGCAATCATTTACGTCCTCAAAGCAAGGCACTAAAATGTGAAGGACTTTACTTTTGTGGCAGCAGCAATCATCCAGGAGCAGGTGTTCCTATAGCGATCAGTTCAGCCTACCTTGCAACAGATGCACTCATAGAGGATGATCAAAATGCTTAATAATAATCTAGAGCAACACTATGATTACTGTGAACGTATCATTAAAGAGAACTCAAAAAGCTTCTATACGGCATTTTCAATACTACCAGAAGCGAAGGCAAAAGTTGTATATGCACTTTATGCTTTTTGTCGCTATGCTGATGATATTGTGGACAGTAATGATTCTCACATAATTAGGGAAGCAGCCTTGCAACAACTTTCCACCGAGTTTGAAGACTTTCTATATGGTAAGACTCCTCAATCATCAATGTGGATTTGTATGGAAGATGTATTTAAACGCTATCCAATGGATGCAGATGCCTTTCGTTTACAAATAAAGGGACAGTATTTTGACTTAAATTTTAAACAGCCTAAAAGTTTAGATGAACTTGAAACTTACAGTTATCATGTTGCGGCATCTGTTGGATTTATGATGCTTCCAATTATTGCCACTAAGAACTATTCACACTTACATGAAGCGGCATCTGATCTTGGTATTGCCATGCAAATAACGAACATCCTTCGTGATATTGGTGAGGACTATCAAACACACAAACGGATCTATTTACCAGAAGATTTAATGCGAAAATATCAAATAGATGATAAAATGATTGCGGACCATATGATAACTGCACACTTTATCAGCCTGTGGGAAGTTTTAGCACACGCTGCAGAAGAAAAGTATGATCGATTTTTTGAACGTATTCATGATTTTGATGAGGACAGTCGATTTCAAATTATCGTTGCAGCTAAGGTCTATCGTGAAATTTTAAATGAGATTCGAGCAAACAACTATAATTTTCTGCTTAAACGTAATTTTGTCAGTAAGCAGAAGATGCTGAGAATCGTCTTAGAAACAAAGGAAAGTGTTAAATGAATACAAATTTAATCGGATATTTTATGTCCACTTTTTTTATTGGAGTGGTTTTATTCATATCCTAAATGATTTACAAATTTTCAAATAATAATGAGTATGCACGTAAGTTTGTACATGTTATTTTAGGGTTTTGGCCCTATATTGGTTTTAGCACCTTTGATAATATTTGGACCTTAATTTCAGTTCCAGTGTTATTCATCATCGTTAATTATCTCTCTGCAAAGTACCATTTAATGGCCTTTATGGAACGTGAGGACCAAAGCTATGGAACGGTATGGTATGCATTATCCTTAACAATTTTAATGTTGTTTGGACGCCTCTTTAATCTTGAGCATTTGGCGATCAATGCGATGTTGATCTTATCCTTAGGGGATGGCTTTGCGGCACTTTTTGGACGTGCTTTTGGTCATAATAAAGTGTCATTTATTCGTGATAGTAAAAAGACAAATGTTGGATGTGTTACGATGTTTGTAGTGAGCAGCTTACTCACACTTATGTTTAATATCGAACTTGGCTTATTAAACAATATCGTCCTTGCACTGCTTGTTGCGCTTGGTGCTACGACAGTGGAATTGTTTAGTGAACATGGAATGGATAATTTTTATGTTCCACAAATAAGCATTTTAATAATGTATCTCGCTACACTGCATCATATAATCATCGTAACACTGATCACAATCATTACAATCCTTATCTTACTGAAAGCCTATCGTAAACAATCCTTAAGTAAAGAAGCGGTTCCCTTAGCACTTATGATTGCTTATTTGATGGTAATCTTAGGTAATCTTGTAAGCTATCTTGGTTTGATTGTCTTCTTTGTAGCCTCATCACTGATTGAACGGTTTTCAAATGATGCGAAAGTGAAGGCATCATCACTGCATTTAAGCAGTGGAACACGCGGAGTCAGTCAAGTGCTCATGAATACCTTACCAGCACTCACTATGCTTATCATTGGAGCACTGCTTAATCATCAAACAGACTTCTTTAATATTGCTGCACTTTCTGCCTATGCCATTTCAACAGCTGATACCTTTGCCTCTGAAATCGGGATGTTAACGAAGAAAAGAACCTTCTCACTTTTAACATTCAAAGACATTAAGCAGGGTCTATCCGGTGGTATATCACTGCTTGGCCTTACTGCTTCAATTGTTGGAGCGAGTATTATTGCACTGCTTGGTGCCTTAACTTATTCGATAAATGCAGCACTATTTATTTTAATTGTAGGAATCTTTGGAGCACTCTTTGATAGTTTTCTTGGAGAACTCATTCAGGCCAAGTATCAAAGTAAGTCTGGCGAGATTACTGAAAATAATACTCAAGAGGACAGTGAATTAGAACTCGTAAGTGGCTATGCATCTATAAATAATAACAGTGTCAATATTCTCTCAAGCTTAATTACAGTATTTAGTAGCGTCATTATTTACTTTATTATGCTATAACAATCAAAAGTCTAGTTAAATTAGGCTTTTTTCTTTTTCAGACAGTATTGAGCTAGAACTTTGATATAATTGGAATATAACTAAACAATACGGGGGGGAGAATATGAATAATAAATTAACGGTTGTTTTACTCTTACTAACCTTATTATTAGGTACAGGGATTTATTTTGTTTTACGTACTCCACAGGACTACTCTGAGAAAATATCATATGATGTTGCGAGTACATTAATTACTCACTTTTCAAATGATCAATATGACGAGGCATTTGAAAATTTGGATATTGTTCATATTGACGATGAACTTTATTTGATCAGTTATAGTCAAACGCCCGTCAATGATGTGTATACATCAAAGCACTCATGGATTGTTTACAAAGATCAAAATGTCTATGAGGTTAAAGACGGACAACTTCTAAAGGGAGAACATTTAGATGTAGAAATCGCGAAGAAGTTTAATCATAATATCCAAACATTTCAAAAGAGTGTCATCATTGAAACAATCGACTTTGAACAAGAAATACGGAAGAGTAATCGTATTATAAAAGACAAGAAGTCAGTCTTTCAAAAAGGGATTAATGGGGAACTTGAAAAAACACAATCCACTACATTAATAAATGGTGAAGTTGTGGACAGTGCGACAG
>JAAZDN010000052.1 GCA_012512805.1 Erysipelothrix sp.
GAAGGTCAAACTGTAAATCCAGATCCAGAAGTCGATCCTGAAGTTCCTGAAAATCCTGAAGTTCCTGAAAATCCTGAAGTTCCAGAAACACCGGAAAATCCAGATGAATCAAAACCTGATAATAATGAGAATAATCGAGAACCCGGTACGAACAATTAAAGATTTATAAGGTTGAAACAAGTAGAAAAACATTTTTCTACTTGTTTTTATTAAGAAATTTGTTATTATTAATAAGCAATTGGTTGATTGTCCGAGTGGCTTAAGGTGCTACCTTGGAAAGGTAGTGTACTTAACGGTACCGGGGGTTCAAATCCCTCATCAACCGCCAAATAAACCTAACATACGAAAAAGCCTTTAAATTAAGGCTTTTTCTATTTTTAAGTCAAGCTCATGTTTAATTTTCATTGTTTTAGTTACGCATATTTTTAAAATATCAATGCATCTTATATAAAAAGTGATTTTAAATGTATACCATCATTTTGTAAGTGGGCATAAATATGTAAATACATTATAGAATCACGGGTTTTCTATGTATTCTGAATTTAGTAAAATCATAAAATATGCTATAATATAAATGGTGATAAAATGAGCGAAACAAGAGTAATATTTATGGGAACCCCAATCTTTGCTGCTGAAATTCTTGAGCATTTAGCAGGATTAGACCTAAATATTGTGGCAAGCGTAAGCCAGCCTGATCGACCTGTAGGTCGTAAACGAATAATTGAAAAAACACCGGTCCATCTTATTTCTGAAAAATTAGGAATAACGTGTGTCCAACCTAACAATATTAAAGATGCTGTTGAAGACATTACATCGTATAAACCAGATATAATCATTACCTGTGCTTACGGGCAGATCATCCCTGATGCCATTTTGAATAATCCTAAATGTGGGGCATTCAATATTCATGCATCCTTACTTCCAGCGTTAAGAGGTGGTGCTCCAATTCATAAGTCAATTATGTACGGGCATGATGAAACGGGAATTACGATTATGGAAATGGTCAGTAAAATGGATGCTGGAGATATGATCTTAAAACGATCCATCCCAATTACAAATAGTCATACAACTGAAACACTTGAAAAAGAATTGATTGAGGAAGCGAAGTTAGCGATTACTGAAGCGTTACCGAGTCTAATCGATATGACATACAAGGCTGAGAAACAAGATGAAACACTTGTAACATATGCCTTCAATATTTCAAAGGAAGAAGAGTTCATCTCATTTGATCGTGATTATGATACTGTATCTGCACATATTCGATCATTAATCGATCGTCCCGTTGGATTTGGTTTAATTAATGATATGAAACTTAAGATTCATGCAATACATGAAACAAAAGATACGTATAAGGCAGATAATGGATTAATTATTGGAAAACATGATGGTGGTTTGGGGGTTGTCATTGATAATAGAATTCTAGTGCTTGATCAAGTCCAACCTGTTGGTAAAAAAGTAATGAGTGGCTTAGACTATATTAATGGAGCAGGCAAACAACTAATCAAAGTGAGGTTTGAATAAGATGGAAATTAATGTATACGATGAAGTTGAATACAATCACATTGATACAGAACGTTTAATAACAATTTTACAATCAGTTACGCGTGCAATTGATGCGAAATTAGAATATGAGCTCTCACTCACACTTGTCAGTGATGAGGAAATTCAAAGAATCAATCGTGAGTATCGAAGTAAAGATCAAGTTACAGATGTTATTAGTTTTGAAACTGGGCTTCACGTAGTGAATATTGCTAATATGGAAACTGTTGATCTTGGTGATATTTTTATTTCTGTTGCACAAGCAAAAAGGCAAGCTGAGGCATTAAATCAAAGTTTAACGAAAGAAATTGAATTTTTATTTATTCATGGCATTCTCCATTTATTTGGATATGATCATTTGAATGAAGTGGATGAAGAAGAAATGTTTTCTCTACAAAGAAAGATTGTCAATGAAATTAATTAGAGGCATCATCGAAAAGTTCTCATATGCTTTTTCTGGCCTCATTTATTTATTAAAATATGATCGTAGTATTCAAACGCAATTAGTTATCAGTCTTATTGTTATTATGGCTGCGCGTATTGCAGATGTTGATATGTATGACTTTTTATTGATTATTAAATGGATTACACTCGTTGTCGCGAGTGAATTTGTTAATAGTGCAATTGAGCATTTGGCTGATTATGTGAGTGATAAGGAACATCACATCTTAATTAAGCGAACAAAGGATATCTCATCAGCTGCTGTTCTAATCATGTCAATTGGTGCAGCGATTAATGGAATTATTATTTTTTCAAAATATTTATTTTAGGAGGGATTTACATGGAATATAAAGATATATTAGACAAGGCGTTTGCTGCTATGGACAATGCTTACGTTCCTTACTCACACTATAAAGTAGGGGCCTGTGTTAAAACAGTGGATGGTGAATACATTATTGGGGCAAATGTTGAAAACGCAGCCTACAGTCCAACAATGTGCGGTGAACGTAATGCGATTTTCCAAGCCTATGCACAAGGATATCGAAAAGCGGATATTGAATCGATTGCGATTGTTACGTCAGGCAAAAGAATTGGGACACCCTGTGGTGTTTGCCGTCAGGTCTTAGTAGAACTGATCAATCAAGATACGCCCATTGTAATGAGTAATGGTGTGGATACGCGTATCACAAATATTGAAGCCTTGCTTCCAGATAGTTTTAATGAAGAGGATTTAGTGAATGAACTTTAAAAGTGGATTTATTGCCTTAGTTGGACGACCAAATGCTGGTAAGTCAACATTAATTAATAATCTTGTTAATGATAAAATTGCAATTGTTACAAACAAACCACAGACTACACGTAATGTTATTCGTGGAGTACGTACAGATGAGCATTCTCAAATGGTATTTATGGATACACCAGGAATTCATAAGCCAAAACATAAATTGGGTGGGACGATGGTGAATCGATCATACGGAACCTTTGAAGATTCTGATGTTATATTCTATGTTATCGATGCCACTCAAAAATATGGTACGGGTGATCAATTTATTATGGATAAGCTAAAAAATGCGAACAAACCTGTATTTCTTATTTTAAATAAGATTGATCGTTTTTCAAAAGATCGTTTAATTGAAACCGTACATGAGTGGAGTACACGCTTTGATTTTGCAGAGATTATTCCAATTTCAGCTCTTAAAGACTTGAACGTAGTAGAACTTGTAGAAGCAGTTAAGGCATACTTGCCGGATGATATTAAATATTATGCTGATGAACAGGTTACCGATCAAGAAGATAACTTTGTATATGCTGAAATTATTAGAGAAAAATTAATTTTTGCGATGGAAGAAGAAATACCACATAGTATTGCGGTAGTCATTGAACGCTTGCATGAAACGGATAAGCGTTTAAATATTGAAGCACTCATTGTCGTTGAACGTGATTCTCAAAAAGGAATGGTTATTGGTAAAGGTGGTCACGTTTTAAAACAAGTTGGAACACTTGCACGCCGTGATATCGAATCAAAAACAGGAAAGAAAGTATTCTTGAAATTGTTTGTGAAGGTTGAGAAAGACTGGAGAAACAATATGATGAAAATTCAACGTCTCAGTCAAGTAGATGAGTAAAGAAATCATTAACATTGATGCAATCATTTTGCATCATGTTGATTACAAAGATAACGATGTGATTGTAACGGCATTAAGTACATCAGGAAAACTGCATTCAATTTATGCTCGTGGTATTAAAAAGTTAAAAAGTAAGAATGCTGCTGCAATACAACCGTTAATGCATTCACACTTAACCTTATTTAAGGGAAGTAAGCAAATGGATACATTGAAGCATGCACAATACATCTTTAATACAGTTGAAGGGTTTAATGACTATGATAAGATGCTTACTGCTTTTATTCTTGCGGATATGATGAGAAAACAATGTGAAGATCAAATTGGAGCGGATCCACAATTATATATGCTATTGAAAAATGCTCTAACTGTTTTAAAAACACAGTCGAATACACTTGTATTAGCTGTTTATTTAGCAAAACTCTTACAATTGAATGGTCAACATTTAATTGTAGATGGCTGTGGAATGTGTGGTAAGCATCACATAAATTATATTTCGATTGAACATGGTGGATTTGTTTGTCATTCATGTTTAAAACATAATGATGTGTACCAAGTGAGCAGTGATGGATTGAAATTGTTTCGTTATATTAATAAAGTAAATATAGAAAAAATAGATATGATTAATTTTGTGGATGATGACGTGTCAAACACCTTAAAAATTATGGTTGCATTTTATGAACATTATGTCGGAATTAAAATTTCGAATATTGAACAGTGCATTAAGGAATAACGTAATTAAAATTGACAGTGACATTGTTAATCGCTACAATTATGAGAAGAAAGAGGGATATTATGGACAAAAAAGATAAGATTAGTTTGGATACATTAGTAGCTCATGCGAAGAGTACAGGTTACATTTTTCAAGGTTCTGAGATTTATGGTGGACTTGCAAATACATGGGACTATGGTCCATTAGGGGTTGAGTTTAAAAACAACATAAAAAATGCATGGTGGAAAGCATTTATAAGACGACAAGATAATAATGTTGGACTGGATTCATCAATTCTAATGAATCCAACTGTTTGGGAGGCAAGTGGCCACTTAAAAACATTTAATGACCCACTCATGGAATGTAGAAGTTGTAATACACGTCATCGTGCGGATCAATTGATTGAAGACTTTGATAAGAGCGTTGATGTCGAATCAATGGAAGATCAAGATTTATACAATTTTATCATTGACCATAATGTAAAATGTCCAGTCTGTGGAAAGCTTGACTACACAGAAATAAAGAAATTTAATCTTATGTTAAAGACCTTCCAAGGTGTTGTAGAAAATGCTGCAAATACCATTTACTTACGTCCAGAAACAGCACAAGGGATCTTTATTAACTTTAAAAATGTTCAACGTACAATGAGAAAGAAAGTACCCTTTGGAATTGGGCAAATTGGTAAGAGTT
The DNA here is from genome assembly GCA_012512805.1 of Erysipelothrix sp. Taxonomy (GTDB): domain Bacteria; phylum Bacillota_I; class Bacilli_A; order Erysipelotrichales; family Erysipelotrichaceae; genus JAAZDN01. The sequence continues at coordinate 5,005 of JAAZDN010000052.1, forward strand.
TCCGTAATGAAATTACTCCAGGAAACTTCATCTTTAGAACGCGTGAATTTGAACAAATGGAAATGCAATTTTTTGTAGCACCAGGTTCAGATGATGAATGGTACAATTATTGGAAACAATATTGTATGCAATTTATTAAAGACTTAGGTGTAAATGAAGATAATCTCCGCTTTAGAGATCATACTGAAGAAGAACTTTCTTTCTATTCAAACGGTACTGTTGATATTGAATACAAATTCCCATTTGGATGGGGAGAAATTTGGGGAATCGCAAATCGTACAGATTATGATTTAACCCAACATCAAAACTATTCTAAAGTGAATATGGAATATCTTGATCCCTTTACAAATGAAAAATATATTCCTTATGTCATTGAACCATCAGTAGGGGTAGAACGTTTATTATTAACATTCTTAGCGGATGCCTATAAAGAAGAAGTATTGGAAAATGGAGATGTTCGTAAAGTTATGACACTACATCCAGCACTTGCTCCTGTAAAAGCCGCAATCTTACCATTACATAAAAAGTTAGACGATGAGGCACGTGAAGTCTTTAAAATGTTAAGTGAGGACTTCAATGTTCAATATGATACTTCAGGTGCAATTGGACGTCGTTATCGCCGCCAAGATGAAATCGGAACACCGTTCTGTATTACCTTTGATTTTGAATCACTTGAAGATAAAATGGTGACGGTAAGACACCGTGATTCTATGGAACAAGAACGTGTTTTAATCTCTGATTTAACAGAATACATTAATAAATCAATTAAATTTTAAGGAGTGAGACTATGGCACATTTGAATAATGAAGAGATTACTAATGTTCGTCAACAGGCCAACATTAGTGAAATCATTAGTCAATATATTCCGATTGAAAAAAAAGGTCGGAACTTTACAGCAGTGTGTCCGTTTCATGAAGATACAAATCCCTCACTTAGTATATCTGAAGAAAAACAAATCTTTAAATGTTTCGTTTGTGGTGTTGGTGGAAATGTATTTACCTTTGTATCTCGATATACTAATGTGTCCTTCGTACAGGCTGTAAAAGTTGTTGCGGACTATGTTAATATCCCTCTAACAATTAGCGTAAGTGAAGAAAATATTCAGGTTGATAGTCAATACAGTACAGAGTATGCAATCGTAAATGAAAGTATGAACTACTTTCACTATAAGTTAGTCAATGATCAAAGTCAGGATGTGTTTCATTATTTATCAGAACGACAATTAACGGCAGATGAGATTGAATACTTTGATATTGGATATGAAGAGAATGATAGCATCATTAACTTTTTAAACAAAAAAGGATATACTGACGAGCAATTGGAACAGGTTAATTTAATAAATATTAATGAATATGGAAAACGAAGTGTATTTAATAATCGCTTACTCTTTCCAATTCATAATGAAAGTGGCCGCGCAGTAGGATACAGTGGTCGTATAACGAATAAAAATAGTCAAAGTGCAAAGTACATTAACTCAAGTGAAAGTGCCATCTATACAAAGGGTGATATAGTCTACAATTACCATCGTGCAAAACTTGCTTTAGCACAAGAAGATACGGTTTATCTTGTAGAAGGAGTAATGGATGTTATTGGATTTTACAAGGGTAATGTAAAGAATGTCGTTGCGACACTAGGAACCGCAATGACTCCAGTCCAAGCTCGTAAAATTCGAAAACTAGGACACAAGGTTGTCATTAGCTATGATGATGATAATGCAGGTCGTATGGCAACATTAAAAGCGATTGCCTTACTCATCAAAGAAAATATGACGGTTGAAGTGTTAACTGGATTTGCTGGGCTTGATCCCGATGACTATATAAAAGAGCATGGTCAAGATGGATTTAAAGATGTACTCGTAAAACGAGAAAGTTATCTTGATTTTATCGTTAATTATTTTAAGCATAAGTATAATTTAAATAACTTTGAAGAAAGAAAACAGTTTACCTTTGATTTAACAAAATATTTAGGTATAATCAATAATGGTTTTGATCGAGAGTATTTGATCAATCAAATTGTCTCTTTAACAAATTTTAGTGAAAAACAAGTCTTACAGTTACATAAACCTGAAGCAAAGGTAAGTGAGACTCGAATACCGCTCGTTAAACCGGTTTCAGCTTCACAGGATCGTGCTGAGTTTAACATTATTGGACAAATGCTAACGGGTAAGAAAGCTACAATGTATATTCGTGATAATTTAGGTTTTTTAACAAATTTAAACTTAAATACAATTTATTTAAGTTTAGTTGATTATTATAACTATCATGATGAGATATTAAGTGATGCTGATTTAATTTCATTAACCAGTCAAGAAGATGAAGCTGTTGGTGAGTTAATGCTATACTTATTAAATGAAGATACAGTAATTAAAGAGTATAATAAGCAAATTATTGATGAAAGTATCAAATCAATACAAATAAAATTAATTGATGATACAATTAGACGTCTACGCGATCAAAAATTCTTGGATGAAGAAGAACAGTTAGCGTTGATTGAAGAAATCAGTGAGTTACAAAAGCAAAAACATGTGCTTTTGGGAAAGTAGGATAATATGAGTAATAAAAAAGTTGTAACATTGGATGGATTAAAGAACGATTTTAAGAAGTTTTATGATGAAAAAAATAAACTGTATCAAGAAGAAATTCATAATGCAGTTGAACCTTTAAATTTAACTGAAGATGAGCTGGATGAATTGTATGAATGGTTCGCTAACAATGAAATCATTATTAGTGAAGATGATGATGAAGATTTAGATTTTGATGAGGATGATGAAATTGATGATTCTTATGCAGGACGTCACTTATCACAACTTGAAGCATCATTTGCTGAATCCACAAGCAATAAGAGTAATGATCCCGTTAAAATGTATCTTAAAGAAATTGGACGTGTCGATTTACTAACGACAGATGAAGAACGTCAAGTTGCTCAAGCTGCTGATGCGGGAGATAAAGAGGCGATTGATCTATTAATTACTGCTAACTTACGTCTTGTTGTTTCAATAGCTAAAAAA